>JAFAVZ010000257.1 GCA_019242175.1 Acidobacteriota bacterium | reverse complement strand
ATCCGGGCGACTCCTGCCCGCTCCCCCGCCCCAGCGAGCTGGTGCGGATCACGTGGTAGTCCGCCGGCGCCATCGTTTCCAGAATCACGATCTGTTCGCGCAGCAGGTCGAGAATGAGCCGGCAGCGATGCAGCAGCTCCGCCGCCTGCGTGACCTCGCCCGATCCGAGCCGATCGACGGCGCGGTCGATCTCGTAGTCGATGTGATGCAGCCAGAGCTCCGCCGTCTGATGGGTCGCCTGGAAAAGCCGCTCTTCCGGATTGGAGAGCAGTTCGATCGGTTTCTGCAGCCGGAGCAGCTCCGGCACGCGCACGTAGCGCTCGTAGTCCGAGTTGCCTTCGCCTTCGAGGATGGGGCCGGTGTGTGACATGGCGGCGGATCTTATGGTTACTGGTTGCTGGTTGCTAGTTGCTCGTGCAGTTCCGCCTGATTTTTCCGGCTACGAGTAACCAGCAACTAGCAGCCAGCAACTCACGTCACACGAGCTCCAGCATGTGTCCGAGCTTCTTCTTCTTCGCCTCGAGGTACTTCCGCGTCGTGCTCGAAGGCGCGATCTCCAGCTGCACGCGCTCCACGATCTCCAGGCCGAAGCCTTCGATCGCCACGTACTTGGCCGGGTTGTTCGTCATCAGCCGGATGCGGCGGACGCCGAGGTCGCGGAGGATCTGGGAGCCGGTGCCGTAGTCGCGGATGTCGGGAGCGAAGCCGAGCTTCGCATTCGCCTCGATCGTGTCGGCGCCAGCGTCCTGCAGCTCGTAAGCGCGGAGCTTGTTCAGAAGGCCGATGCCCCGCCCTTCCTGCAGGAGATAGAGGATCACGCCCTTCTTCTCCTTCGCGATCAGCTCGAACGCGCGCTCCAGCTGGTCGCCGCAGTCGCAGCGGTTGGAGTGGAACACGTCGCCGGTGAGGCAGGAGGAATGAACGCGCACGAGCACTTCGTCCTGCTCGCCGATCTCGCCCATCACGAGCGCGAGATGCTCCTCGCCGGTGATGTCGCTCTTGTACGCGTGCACGCGGAACTCGCCGAACTCGGTCGGAAGGAGCGGCGCCGCGAGGCAGTGCACGTGTTTCTCGGTCTGCATCCGGTACTGGATGATGTCCGCCACCGAGATGATGCGCAGGCCGTGCTGGATGGCGAACTGCCGGAGGTCCGGTAGGCGAGCCATCGTGCCGTCTTCATTCATGATCTCGCAGATGACCGAGGCCGGCGTCATTCCCGAGATCGCGGCGAGATCTACCGAAGCCTCGGTCTGCCCGGCGCGTTTCAGGACGCCGCCTTTGCGCGCGCGGAGAGGAAAGACGTGGCCGGGACGAAGCAGATCCTGCGGCCGGCTCTTCGGATCGATCGCCACTCGCACCGTCTCCGCGCGGTCGCGCGCCGAGATGCCGGTGGTGACGCGGCCCCGCGCCTCGATCGAAACCGTGAACGCGGTGCCGTAGTTCGACGTGTTGTTCTCCACCATCAACGGCAGGTCGAGCTCGTTGCAACGCTCTTCGGTCATCGCCAGGCAGATCAGCCCGCGTCCGAAGCGGGCCATGAAGTTCACCGCCTCCGGCGTGATCTTCTCCGCGGCGATGCAGAGATCGCCCTCGTTCTCGCGATCCTCGTCGTCGACGATGATCACCATCTCCCCACGGCGATAGAGCTCGGCAGCTTCCTCGATGGTCGCAAATGGCATATGGATGTCTTCTTTCCCGGTCGATTCTATGCCCGGAACAGCATTCGGCTGCGGCTCACTCCACCTTGAAATCCCTGGTCAGGTTCCATTTCTGACTTGTAGCCGGGTCGATGACATCGATCGAGAGCTTGTAGCTGCCGGGATGAACCGAAGCCAGCGGCAGCGACGCCCACACGATCGAGCACGTTTCCATGGCCCGGATCGGCTCCGGCGTCACGTCCTGCGGCCGGGACACGATGCTCACCTTCTTGCCGCCGCTCGTACCGCTGATGGAGAGGCCGACTTTCACCGGCGTCTCCGGCGCCGCATCGCGACAGAGCTGCAGCGCATAGCCGAGCTGCTCCGAGCTCGCGAAAGTCGAAGCCGGCTTCGCCTCGGCGAAAGGATCGCCTTCGCTCTTCGGCTGGATCTCATCCGTCAAGTTCTTGACCAGCACGAGATGCGACGCGCCTTTCGGTCCGGCCGCCAGCTGCTTCACCGGAATCGGCATCGGCACCGCCACCTCGGACACCCGCGTGATGGGAGTCGGCGCGACCTTCGCGTCGACTCCGCCCCGCAACGCCCACTCCGGCGTGGTGGTGAAGTCGGGATTGATCACCGTGTCGTCGACGGCCTTCTGGATCGCGCCGAACGCGTTCGACTGCTGCGGGTCGATCTTGTACTCGCCCTGATTGTTCTGGGAGAACACCGGCGCGCGATCGAGACCGAGCTTGCGCAGGTCGGCGGCGGAGTATTCGAAGACCATGCGCCCCGTCGTCTGCAATTGCCCCATCGCATTCCGTCCGCCAGCCGCCACTTCGGGCGTGCGGGCGGGCGGCCCGAAGAGGATGTATGCGCGGCCCGGATCGGTGAGCGCGCCGCGGACGGAGCCCTTCTTGAAGGCGTCATCGGCGGAGCGCACGCGCGACTCGAAGTCGTCCTTGAACTCGTTGCGCTCCGTGCCACGCGTCGGATCGCGGCGGGCCCAGAACAGGTCGATGAACGCATTCGCTTCTTCATCGGTCTGCAGCTTCGACCAGGTGCGCTGCTCGTCTTTGGTCATGAGCCAGCGCGCCGGGCCGTTGCCCCAGTCGGCGACGTTCGGAGAAAGAGCGGCGAATGCGGGAGAGGCAACGAGGAGGACGACGAGCAACCGACGGATCATTGAATTTTCAGCTCCTGAGTGAGATCGAATTCCCGGCCGCCGTCTTCGACGTGCAGCGCGAGCCGGTAGTTTCCGGCGGCGAATCCGTCGAGCGGAATCGCGGCGCGGACGGCATAACAACCGGGCATCACCCGGATCGCTTCCGGCGTCATCTCCTCGACCGGCGCGGCCATGTTGACGGTCTTGCCGCCGACGTCGCCGGTAATCCTCATCGTGACTTTCACGTTGTCGTCGAATGCGGTCGGGCGGCACAGCCGGAACGCGTAACCCAACTCGTCGCTCTTCACGAACTCCGCGGCGGATGCGAGTCCCGCGAACGGATCGCTCGTTCCCTGCAGTTGCAACGCGTGCACGTCCTTCAGCAGCGTGAGGCGCGTCGCTCCCGGCTCGCCGGTGAGCATCGGGATTTCGACCTTCGGCCGCTCCACGAGCTTCGTGGAGTCGACGGTCATCTTCACTTGCTTCGGTTGCGGCGTGAGGCCGCCCTTCAGCGCCCAATCGGGCGTCGACGTCAGATCGGGATTCACGATCGACTTCGCCGCCATCGCGGAGAGCGCGCCATACGCGTTCCCCTGCTGCGGGTCGAGCTTGTACTCGTGGGTGTAGCCATCCTGGATGAAGACGACTTCCGGACCGGTGAGACCGACGGCCGAGTAGTTCTTGTAGGTGAAGCTGTCGCGGCCCATCGTGCGCGACACGACGCGCAGATTCGGCCCCGACGCCTGGCGTTCCGCGCGCGAGTCGGCGAACGAGGGGTTCGCCACTTCGGCCGGGACGTCGGTGTTCATGCCGCCCGCGTAGCCGGAGGAGTCTTTCGGGACGCCGAGGACGATCCAGACGCGGCCTTTGTCGGTGAGCGCGCCGCGTTTGCGCCCGACGGAGAACGCCTTGTCGACGGCGCGCACGCGTTGGTCGAACCCTTCCTTGTACTCGTTGCGCTCCGTGCCCGGCGTGGGATCGCGCCGGGCCCAGAACAGATCGATGAAGTCGTTCGCCTGCTGGTCGGTCTTCACCTGCGACCAGGCGCGTTGCTCGTCTTTGCTCATGATCCACTGCACCGGTCCGCGACCCCAGTCCTGCAGCCCGGCGGAGAGCGTGACGAAGAGCGGGAGCGTGAGCAGGAAGGAAAGGCTCCGCATCGTTACTGGACCTTGAAGTCCTGCCCGACGTTGTACGACTGGCCGCCGTCTTCCACGGTCAGGTCGAGGTGATAGTCGCCCACTTCGAAGTCAGTCAACGGAATCGCGGCGCGCACGATGTAGCAGGACTGCGATGCGCGGATCTGCTCCGGCGTCATCTCCTCGGCCGGCGCGGACATGTTCACGGCGTGATTGCCCGCCGTGCCGGTCACCTTCATCGTGACTTTCACGTTGTCTTCGGAAGCCGCGGCGCGGCAGAGCTGGAACGCGTAGCCCAATTCGTCGCTCCTCGTGAACGTCGCGTTCGAGTTGAGCGAGGCGAACGGATCGCCGCCCGACATCGGCTTCACGTCGACCGTCACGTTCTTGAGCAGCGTCAGGCGCGAGGCGCCCGGATCGCCGGTCACGAGCGGCGTTGCCGGCGCGACCTTCACGTTCTTGCCCGGGACGAACTTCGTGACGATGACCTGCTTGCGGCCGGATTCCAGTCCGCCTTTCTGCGCCCAGGCCGGAACGGACGTCAGCTCCGGATGCACGAGGGACTTCTGGGCCATGCTCGCCATCGCGCCGTACGGGTTGCCCTGCTGCGGATCGAGCTTGAAGTCGTGCGAGTAGGCGTCTTCGATGAAGACGACCGCCGGGCGCGCGAGCCCCACGTCCAGGTAGTTGTCGTACGTGAACTGCGAACGCGCGGTCAGACGCATGACGACCCCGCCGTTGAGCGAGGGGCCGGCATCATCTCCGCCGAATCCGGAGTCCGCATCGCCGACGCCCGTGGCACCGACGGCAAGGCCGTTGCCCGATGCGCCGATCAACTCCTTCGGCGGTCCGAGCACGACGAAGACGCGGCCGCGGTCCGTGAGCGAGCCACGCTTGCCGTTCGCGGCGAATGCGCGGTCGGCGGCGCGTACGCGGCCCTCGAATTCGTCCTTGAACTCGTTGCCGGCCGTGTTCGGCGTGGGATCGCGACGGGCCCAGAACAGGTCGATGAAGTCGTTCGCCTGCTGGTCGGTCTTCACCTGCGACCACGCGCGCTGCTCGTCTTTCGTCATGAGCCACTGCGTGGGACCGCGGCCCCAATCCTGGAGCGGTGCGGAGAGCGTGGCGAAGAGCGGGAGAGTGAGGAGGAAGGAAAGGTTTCGCATCTCGAGCCGCAAGACGCGGAAACCGGAAGGAGATTACCGACGCAGGAGCCGGAGCGTGCCGGCTCCTGCGTCGTTTTCCGTTGTGTTACTGAACTTTGAAAACTATTGAACCTTGAAGTCCTGCCCGACGTTGTACGACTTGCCGCCGTCGTCGACGACGAGGTCGAGGTGGTAGTCGCCCACTTCGAAGTCGGCCAGCGGAATCGCGGCGCGCACGATGTAGCAGGACTGCGAGGCGCGGATCTGCTCCGGCGTCATCTCTTCGGCCGGCGCGGACATGTTCACGGCGTGATTGCCCGCCGTTCCGGTCACCTTCATCGTGACTTTCACGTTGTCTTCGGAAGCCGCCGGACGGCAAAGCTGGAACGCGTAGCCCAGCTCGTCGTTCCTCGTGAACGTCGCGTTCGAATTGAGCGACGCGAACGGATCGCTGCCGGACATCGGCTTCACGTCGACCGTCACGTTCTTGAGAAGCATCAGGCGCGAGGCGCCCGGATCGCCGGTCACGAGCGGCGTCGCCGGCGCGACCTTCACGTTCTTGCCGGGAACGAACTTCGTGACGACGACCTGCTTGCGTCCCGAATCGAGCCCGCCCTGCTGCGCCCACGCCGGAACCGACGTCAGCTCCGGATGCACGAGCGCCTTCTGGGCCTGGCTCGTCATGGCACCGTACGGGTTGCCCTGCTGCGGATCGACCTTGAAATCGTGCGAGTAGCCGTCTTCGATGAAGACGACGGCCGGCCGCACGAGACCGATCTCCGCATAGTTGTCATACGTGAACTGCGTGCGCGCCGTGAGACGCGAAACCACGCCGCTGCTGAATGAGCCGGCGGTACCACCGCCGCCCATGCCCGTATCCTTGTCGCTGACGCCCGTGGCGCCGACGGCGAGGCCGGTGGCCGATCCGCCGATCAGCTCCTTCGGCGCCCCGAGCATGACGAAGACGCGCCCGCGGTCCGTCAGCGAGCCGCGTTTGCCGTTCGCCGGGAACGCGCGGTCGGCCGCGCGCACGCGACCGTCGAACTCGTCCTTGAACTCGTTGCCCGCCGTGTTCGGCGTGGGATCGCGCCGAGCCCAGAACAGGTCGATGAAGTCGCTCGCCGCCTTGTCATCGGGGAGAGCGGCCCAGGCGGTCTGCTCGTCTTTGGTCATGAGCCACTGCACGGGACCTTTGGCCCACTCCTGATACTTGGAAGAGGGCTTGGCGAATACCGGGGAAACCGCGGAGAACAGCACGAGAGCGGAGATTGCGATTCTGGTCTTCATGGGAAAAGGTCGATCGATTTACTCCACGACTTTGAACGGCGCCTCGATGTCGTACGTCTGCTTCGAGACCGTGTCCAGCACGTGGATCTTCATGGTGTAGTCGCCCGGCTTGAAGCTCGCGAGCGGGAGCGATGCGCCGGCGATGTAGTGGCCCGGAACGCCCTTCGCTTCCTGCACGTCGATCTCGGACAGCGGGTTCTGCATCTTCACTTCCTTGCCGTCCGCCGCGCGCTTGCCATTGAGATTGATCTTCGCCTGGAGCTTCGGCAGCTTGGTCGTCTCATCGATGCCCGGGTTGCGCACTTCGTAGAAGTACCAGAGCTCATCGGCCGACTTGAACGTGTTGTCGCCTTTCGGCACGACCTTCAGGCCGCCGAAAGAGAAAGGATCCGTCGGCTTCTGCGCCTCGGTCATCGGATAGATGTTGTTCGAGAGAATCAGCCCCGAAACGCCCTCGGCCGCCTTGTCGACGCCGGAGAGCTTGAGGTCGGTGGAGACGAGGGAGACCGGCTTGCCGTTCTCGGCGAGGCCGAACGTGCCCTTGTACGTGCCCGGCGCGAGGGTGAGGCTCTTCGCGTAGAAGAGGTCGTCCTTCGATGCCGAGAGCTTCGCCGGCTCTTCGTAGATCGCGACCGGCGTGCCCGACGCGTCTTCGACCTGGCCGAAGAACGTGAGGTTCGCGTCGGCGCCGAGGCCGGCGACCTTCGGGACGTAGAGCTGGACGGGGACGAAGTAGTCGCCGGTCGCCGTCACGAACTCGCCGTAGGAGACGTAGACCTTCTTGCCCCAGTCCGCGGCCTTGCCGGCGCGCATCTCATTGACGGCCGTCTTCAGCGCTTCGGTCTTGTAGGCGCCGATGGACGGCGTGGTGGCGGCTGCGGCGACGGCGACCGTCGGCGCGACCGCGGCCGGCGCCGGAGCGGCGGCGACGGTGGCGACCGGAACGCTCTTGAGGTCCGGCTGGGCCATCATCGCCTTGTTGACGCCTTCGAAGAGGGAGACGTAATCGGTGCGCGGCGTGCGCTCCAGCTTCCAGTCGTTGCCGCCGTACTGGTCGACGAACGCCAGCTCGACGCTCGGCGACGTGATCGGCGCCTTCGTCTTGCCCTGGTCGTAGAACCACAGCATCTTCGGGCTGTAGCCCTGGATCGTGGTCGACTGCTCGTCCTCGCCCGGAGGCGCGGAGCCGGAGACGACGCCCTGCTTCTGGATCGTGCCCTGCGGCTGGGAGTCGGTGCGCTGGATGCGCGACGGCGAGCCCATGACGATGAGCACGTGACCGCGGTCGGTCATCGAGCCGACGGTCTTGCCGTGAGCGAAGTGCTCGTCGGCGTACTTCACCTTCGCGTCGAATTCCTCGCGGAACTCGTTCTGCGGCGTGCCCGCGGATGGATCGCGCTTCGCCCAGAACAGATCGATGAAGGCCTGCGCCGCGGCGTCGTCCCGAACGGACTTCCACTGCTTGGCCTCGTCCTTGGTCATGATCCACTGCGCCGGGCCTTTTCCGAACTGCACGTACTGGTCGGAAAGAGCGAACGCGCTGGCCGCGCAGAACAGCACCAGCATCGCCACCGCGAGTCGTTGGGTCGTCTTCATGCGTCTCCTCAGCTGTTGATGGAAAGGGAAGTCTCTCTGCCTTCGTGCTCAAAAGCAGAGTCGGGGCGGCCTATTCCTGTGGACGGCTACTGCTGCTCGAAGTTCTCCATCTCGTCGTAGAGACGGTCCATCTCCGAGTCGATTTCTTCCTGTTTGAGGACGCCTTTCCGGACCAGCAGCGCCGCCAGGCTGTGCAGCAGAATGCCGTTCTCGATGATCATCTGCTCGATCTGTTCGTCGTACTCCTCGTCTTCACCGTTGTCGTTGCGATCGATGTCGTCCACCGTTGCCTCCTTCAGATGCGGCTGCATCGTACAATCGCCCGCGCCATGAAGAAAAGCATTGTCCTCGTTACGTTTCTCGCGTTTCTCGCCTGCTCGAAACACGAGACCGCCACGACCAGCGCGAGCCGCGATACGCCCGTCGCCCCGCCGAACGCCCCGAAGATGAAGGTCGGCCTCCTCACCCCCGGCTCCATCAACGACAACGGCTGGAACGCCATCGCCTGGGAAGGGCTGCAGCGGATCGAGAAGGAGATGGGCGCCGAGATCTCCCACCAGGAGACGAAGACGCCCGCGGAGTTCGAGGAAGGCTTTCGTTCCTACGGCGAGAAGGGCTACGACCTCGCCTTCGGCCATGGCTTCGAGTTTCAGGACGCGGCGCTGAAAGCGGGCGCGCAGTATCCGAAGACGGTCTTCATCACGACGTCCGGCAGCTCCGTCGCGCCGAATGTCTCTCCGATGGTCTTCGAGCTCGAGCAGGCCACGTACCTCCTCGGCATGATCGCCGCCCGCGAGTCCAAGACGGGGAAAGCGGGACTCGTCGGCGGCATCAAGCTGCCTTCCATCGACTCGACGTTCCTCGCCTTCAAGGCCGGCGCGCACGCCGTGAATCCGAAGTTCGAAGTCAAGGAAATCTACACCGGCAATTTCGACGATCTCGGCGCGGCTCGCGTGGCGACGCTGTCCCTCGCGAACGCCGGCGCGGACTACATCTTCCATCAGGCGAACGAAGCGGGCCGCGGCGTGTTCCAGGCCTGCCAGGAGCGCAAGATCCGCTGCTTCGGCTCGAACAAGAATCAGAACGATCTCGCCCCGGACGTGATCGTCGCCTCGGCCGTCCTCGATGTTCCCGGCGCGTTCGCGCACATGGCCCGTCTCGTCCACGACAAGCAGTTCCAGCCGAAGGTGCACTGGCTGGGGATGAAGGACAACATCGTCTCGCTGGAGTGGAACGATAAGCTGAAGGGGACGCTGAATCCGGCCACGGTGGCCGAGGTGGAGGCGATGGAGAAGAAGATCCGCGACGGCTCGTTCGAAGTGCCGCGCGGCAAGTTCTGACGTGTTGCTCGCCGCCGATCACGTCTCGCGTTCCTTCGGCGCGAACCGCGCGGTCGACGAAGTCTCGCTGCGCATCGATCGCGGCGAAGTGATCGGCCTCGTCGGCGAGAACGGCGCGGGCAAGACGACGCTCATGCGCCTCGTCGCCGGCGAGCTCACACCGACCTCCGGCACGATCGCGCTCGAAGGCCGCGCGGAGCTCGTGCATCAGCACTTCATGCTCGTCGGCTCGTTCTCGATCGCCGAGAATCTCGCCCTCGCCTCGCCTGCCGCGTTTCTACGAGACGTAGACGGCGCGGCCCGGCGGATCATCGACGAAGCGGGCATCGCGTTGCCCGACGTCACGCGCCTCGTCGACGATCTCTCCGTCGGCGAAAAGGCGAAGCTGGAGCTGATCAAGGCGATCGCGCGCAAGCCGGCGTTGCTGATCCTCGACGAGCCGACGTCGGTGCTGACGCCGAACGAAAGCGCGGAGTTGTTCCGCGTCGTGCAACGCCTCGCCGCCGCAGGAACCGCCATCGTCTTCATCTCGCACAAGCTGCCCGAGGTGCTGGAAGTCGCGCAACGCGTCGTGGTGATGCGGCGCGGAAAGGTCGTCGTCGACGGCGGACGCATGACGGCGACAGAGCTCGCGACGGCGATGGTCGGCTCGTTGCCGCCCGCGCCGCCTCCCCCCGCCGCGCGGCGCGGATCGATCCTCGCGATCGTCGGCGTCGCGGGCAACGGGCAGTCGCAGCTCGCGGCGCGTTTGCGCGAGCAGTTCCCCAACGGCGCGCACATCCCTGAGGATCGGACGCGCGACGGGCTCGTGGCGGACATGTCGATCGCCGAGAACATCGCGCTCGCGGCACCGCGTTGGCATCCGCGTGCGGCGACGCAGCGCGCGGCGGAGTTGATCGCATTGTTCGGCATCCGCGCGCGCGGACCGGCGCAGCGCGCTGGCTCGCTCTCGGGCGGCAATCAACAGAAGGTGATCCTCGCGCGCGAGTTGTCGCGCAAGCCGGCGGTGATCGTCGCCGCCGAACCGACGCGCGGTCTTGATCTCGAGGCGACGCGCTTCGTGCACGATCAACTTCGCGCCGCGGCCGGCGATGGTGCCGAAGTCACGCTCATCACGTCGGACCTCGATGAGGCGTTCGCGCTCGCCGATGCAATTCAGGTGATCTATCGCGGGCGGCTCAGCGAGCGGATGACGCCGGCCGAGGCTTCGGCGCGCGTCGCCGGATTGATGGCGGGCGTCGCATGAAGTTCGTCCTTCCGTTGATCGCCGCCATCGCCGCACTCGCATTGCTCGCGCTCGCGGCGCTCGCGTTCGGCCACTCGCCGCTCGAGCTGCTGCGCGTGTTGATCGGCGGCTCGGTCGGCTCGCGCTTCGCCATCGAAGGGACGATCCTGAAGTCGGTGCCGCTGCTGCTCACGGGGCTGAGCATTGTGATCGCATTCCGCGCCGGCGTGTGGAACATCGGCGGCGAAGGGCAGTTCATCACCGGCGCGCTCGCCGCATTTCTCGCCGCGCGTTTCGGCGTCGTCGCCGCGCTCGCGGCGTCGCTCCTCGCCGGCGCGGCGTGGGCGACGATCGCCTCGCTCATGCGCTTGTGGCGCAATGCGCCCGAGGTGCTGACGACCATCCTCCTCAACTTCGTCGCGATCCACCTCCTCGGATACGCCGTCAACGGTCCGCTGCAGGAAGCGGCCGGCCAATATCCGCAGACGGATTCGGTGCTGCCGTTGCCGACGATCGGCTCGTTGCACATCGGCGTGCTGCTCGCGCTCGTGGCGAGCATCGCCGCGTGGATTTTTCTCTATCGCACGACGGCCGGCTTGCGATTGCGCGCTACCGGCTTCAATCCCGCCGCTGCGTCGTGGGCCGGCATCCGCGTCGATGCGCAGGTGCTCCGCGCGATGGCAATCTCCGGCGCCGTCGCCGGACTCGCCGGCGGCATCGAGCTTCTCGGCGTCACGCATCGCCTCTTCGAACGCTTCGCCGCCGGCTACGGCTACTCCGGCATCGCCGTGGCGCTGCTCGCCGGACTGCATCCGCTGGCGACGATCGCGTCGTCGCTGTTCTTCGGCGCGCTGGCGACCGGAGCGGGCGAGCTGCAACGCAGCGCCGGCATTTCGTCGAGCGTCGCGACGCTCGCGCAGGCCGTCGTGATCCTCGCGCTCATTCTGTTCGGGAGCTTCCGCAGCCGTGATTGACGTCCTGCTGCAAGCCTTGCCATTGGCGATCGTAGCCTCCACGCCGTTGCTGCTCGCGGTCGAAGGAGAGCTCGTCGTGCAACGCAGCGGCATCATCAACCTCGGCATCGAAGGGATGATGCTGACCGCGGCGATGACCGCCGTGCTCGCCGCGCAAGCCTCGCAAAGCGTCGCCATCGGCTTCCTGGGTGGCCTCGCCGGCGCGCTCGTCGTCGCGCTGTTGTTCGGCGTCTTCACCGTCGTTCTAGCCGCGGATCAGATCGTGACCGGCACGGCGATCAACCTGCTCGCCGCCGGCGTGACCGGCTTCCTCTATCGCGAGCTGCAGGACAGCGCGGTGCTCGTGCAATCGGTGCCGCGCCTCCAACGCGACGTCATCGTGCCGATCGCCTGGATCGCCGCACCGCTCCTGCTCGCGCTCGTGCTGTGGCGCACGACGTTCGGCCTGCGCCTCCGCGCTTGTGGCGAGAACCCCGAGGCGGTTGCGGCAAGCGGACGTTCCGTGCGCAAGCATCGGTTCGCGGCGCTGCTCATCCAGGCGCTGCTCATGGGCCTCGCCGGCGCGTATCTCTCGCTGTCTCTATCGAGCGGCTTCGCGGAGAACATGACGTCCGGCCGCGGCTTCATCGCGCTCTCGATCGTGATCTTCGGCCGCTGGAAGCTGAAAGGCGCGCTGCTCGGCACCGCGCTCTTCGGCCTCGCCGCCGCGCTGCAATACGCGCTGCAGGCGATGTACGCCGGCGTGCAGTTCCACCTGCTGCTCGCCGTGCCTTACGTCGTGACGTTGCTCATCCTTTGCGGCATCGCCGGCCGCGTACGCGCGCCCGCATCGCTCGGACGGCGTTAGGATGTCGTCATGCTCGAGAAATGGTTCTGCCCCGTTTGCCAACGCACGATCGCCGGAAAGTTGAAAGTCTGCGACCGCTGCCGCTGCGAGAAGTGCGGACGGCCCGTGCCGCGCGATCCGCATTCGTGCGAGAAGAAGTAGCCAAATGTAGGCCGGCTCCTCCAGCCGGCCCAGCGTCCATATCGGGCCGGCTGGAGAGTCGGCCCTACGTTTTCCACCCGCCCAGAACGTCCCAAACGCTCGGCACGCCCGGCGCCGCGTCGGCGTTCGTCGCCGCATTCGCGCGCGGTGCGGCACTCGCGAGCGCGGACGCCACGAGCGGAGCGAGCGGCGATATCGTGCGTTCCAGTGACTCCGCGTGATCGGTGAGAAAACGCGTCGACACGAGCCCGTCGCGGAACGCGGGATGCGTCACCACGCGGCGCAGCCAAGCAACGTTCGTCTTTGTTCCGAGGATGATGTAGTCGCGGAGCGCGCGATCCATGCGGTCGATCGCGGCGTCGCGCGTCGGCGCGGAACAGATCAGCTTCGCCAGCATAGGGTCGAACTTCACGCCGACCTCGCTGCGCTCGGTCACGCCCGCATCGACGCGCACGCCGGGTCCGCTCGGCTCGACGTAACGCGCGATCGTTCCGGTTTGCGGCAGGAACCGATCATCCGGGTCCTCGGCGTAGATGCGCACTTCGATGGCGTGTCCGCGTTGGCGGAGATCGTTCTGCGACCACGGCAATTCGCCGCCGGCAGCGACGGCGAGCTGCGCGCGGACGAGATCGACGTCGAGCGTCTGCTCGGTCACCGGATGCTCGACCTGCAGGCGCGTGTTCATCTCCAGAAAATAGAACTCGTTGTCCGGCGTCACGATGAACTCGACGGTACCGGCACTGCGATACTCGACGCCTTGCGCCGCGGCAATCGCGGCCTTCGCCATCCGCTGGCGCAGATCGTCGGAGTACCGCGGCGCGGGCGATTCCTCGACGACCTTCTGATGACGACGTTGAATCGAACAGTCGCGTTCGAAGAGATGGACGATGTTGCCGCGGCCGTCGCCGAAGATCTGGAACTCGACGTGGCGCGGCTCTTCGATGTAGCGCTCGAGCAGCAGCCGATCGTCGCCGAACGCCTTCATCGCCTCGCGCTGCGCTGATTCGATGGCGGCCTGCAGCTCGTCCGCGGAACGGACGACCTTCATCCCCTTCCCGCCGCCGCCCGCCGAAGCCTTCACGAGCAGCGGAAACCCGATGCGCAAAGCCTCGGCGGTCAGGGTCGGGAGCGCTTGATCGTCGCCGTCGTAACCCGGCACGACGGGGACGCCGAGGCGCTGCATGAGGTGACGCGATTCGGCTTTGGAGCCCATCGCGGCGATCGACGATGCCTTCGGTCCGATGAACGTGATGCCCGCGTCTTCGCATGCGGCGGCGAGCTCGGCGCGTTCGGAGAGGAAGCCGTAGCCGGGATGCAACGCGTCGGCGCCGACGGAGCGCGCGGCGTCGATGACGCGGCTCACGTCGAGATACGTCGCGCGCGCGTCGCCGCTGCCGAGCGAAACGGTCTCGTCGAAGAAGCGCCGCACGTAGCGCGTGTCATCCGCCTCGGAGAACGCGAGCGCCGAGGCGATGCCCGCTTCGCGGCAGGCCCGGGCGATGCGGACGGCGATCTCGCCGCGGTTTGGAACGATTACTTTCGAGACCACGGCGCCTTCTCCTTGCGCAGAAACGCGCCCATGCCCTGCTGCCCTTCCTCCGACGTCCGCCGCGTGGCGATCGCCTCGATCGTGTACGGAACGGCGTCCGCGAGCTCCCGACCGGCGACGTGCGCGATCAGCTTCTTGCACTCGCGCACCGCCTCCGGCCCCGAGGACTTGATGAGCGCGATGCTCTCGTCGACCGCGACGTCGAGCGCCGCTTCGTCATCCACGAGCCGATGCACGAGTCCGATGTGATGCGCGCGTTCGGCGTCGAAACGTTCGCCGGTGAGGAACAACGCCCGCGCATGCGAGCGGCCGATTTTCCCGATGACGTACGGCGAGATCACCGCCGGCAGAATCCCAAGCTTCACCTCGGACAACCCGAACTTCGCGTTGCGCGTCGCGATGGCGATGTCGCACACGGCGACGAGTCCGACGCCGCCGCCGATCGCCGCGCCCTGGATGCGGCCGATGATCGGCAACGGGCACTCGTCGATGAGCGCGTACATCTTCGCGAGCTGCGACGAGTCGCGGATGTTCTCCTCGCGCGAGTACGCGACCATGCGCGACATCCAGTTGAGGTCCGCGCCAGCGCAGAAGTTCGCGCCGGTACCTTTGAGGACGATCGCGCGCGCGGCGCTCTTCGGTGCGACGCTGCCAAAGAGCTCGATCGCCTCGGCGATCAGCTCATCGTTGAATGCGTTGTGGACGTCGGGACGGTTGAGCGTGACGTGGAGGACGCCGTCGGCATCCTCCACCAGAAGGGTCTTGTAGGCCATGCGGGCCGCATTCTAGCCGGCATCAGCGCTGTCATTCCGAGGCCGGCACGGCCCGCTGCGTATGTTGGCCAAGCACTCACGACGCTTGGCGTGCTCCCGGCCTCGTGGAAACGGATGACATCGGGCGCGTCATTAGAAGCCCCGAAGAGGGCGAAGGATCTCCTGCTACGGGCGACTGGCGCACGTGCCGGGAGATCCTTCCCGTCTTCGCGGGTCAGGATGACAATTCAGCGCGCTGCGCGGCGCCGCTTCGGCGTGTCCGTTGGGAACGTCGACGTCAGCGTATAACCGCCATCGGCGCCCGGCGTCGCCGTCGCCTCCACCTTCACCGTCACCTCTTGCGCGCCGCCGACGCTGATCGTCACCGTGCCGCTGCTGCCCGCGGCGATGTTCGCCGTCTGGCCGCCCATCGTCACGCGCAACGGCGTGTCGGACGCCGTGACCGTCACGGAGACGTTGCCCGCCTTCTCCGCGCGGATCTTGAAGAAGTCGACGTCGCTCTGGTCACAGATGCGCGGCCCGACGATCTGACCCAGGGCGAGGAATCCATACGCCTGCGCCTCGGAATCATTGGGCTCGGTCGGATCGACACACGGCGGTTTGACGATGCCGATGGGGACGCTCGACGCGAACGCGAACTGCTGCGGCGAGCTGGCCGAGATGCGCGTCGCGGTGAGCACGACGTGGTAAACGCCGGCGGGCGCGGACGCGATCTCCACCTCTTCGGTGTTGTCGACCGTGTTCACGCCGCGCGTCGCGGCCGTCGTGACCGCATTTCCGTTGAGCACGTACGGCAGCACGGTCTGACCGGAGGGCGTGATCACTTTCAGGTCGAGATCGTTGACCAGCGCCTTCTCGGCGAGATCGTCGCCGAAGAGGATGACTTCCGGATCGAGCCACGTCGCGAGGACGCGCAGGTTCTGCGCCGTCGGCACCGTGATGTCCGTCTCGAACGTCGAGCCCTGGGTCAGGCCGCCCACGCGGATGCGGTCGTTGATGATGAGATCGGCGGACGTCTTCGCGTTCAGCAGCCCGAAGCCGAACGTGTAGTCGGGACCGGGCAGGCCGAGGTCGTCGGTGCCGGCGAGGATCGCCGCGCGGATGGCGACCGGA
>JAFAVZ010000202.1 GCA_019242175.1 Acidobacteriota bacterium | reverse complement strand
AGAGGGCAAGGCGCCACTGATGCAGCGCGTGACGCTGATCGCTCCCATTCCGAATCACAAAGCGGACATCAACAATCAAGGCGCGTTTTCGACCGACTACCTCGGCGCCAGTTGGGATTATCCGGATAGTTCGTATGCCCGTCGCGCGCAGATCTGGCAGGCGCATGTGGATTACACCAAAGGCTTCTTCTATTTCCTGGCCCATGATCCGCGGGTACCCAAGCCTCTGCAGGACGAAGTCAACCATTGGGGGCTCGCCAAGGACGAGTTTCAGGACACGGACCATTGGCCCAATCAGTTGTACATTCGTGAAGCGCGCCGCATGGTTGGAGAATTTGTGATGACCCAGAAGGATGTGCAAACTGAGCTGACCAAACCCGATCCGATCGGCATGGGTTCTTATAACAGCGATTCTCACAACGTACAACGCTTCGCGAATGCGGAAGGGAATGCCGAAAACGAAGGTGACGTGCAGGTCTCGGTAACGCCGTACCAGATTCCCTACCGTGTGATGCTGCCCAAGCGTTCGGAAGCCACGAACGTTCTAGTGCCCGTTTGTTTTTCGTCGAGCCACGTGGCGTATTCCTCCGAGCGCATGGAGCCGCAGTACATGATCATTGGACAAGCGGCTGGAGTAGCGATCGGACAGGCTCTTCGGGATGGAAAGGCTATGCAGGATGTGGATACGCACGCGCTCACGGCGCGTTTGCGGGGGCAAGGCGCTGTGATGGAGTATCGCGAGCCGGTGATTGGGCCGTCGTTCTTCCGTCAGCTCTATGAGCATGTCCGGCCCGAAGAAAGCCGCCGGCGTCAGTTGCCGTAAACGCTACTTATGTGGGCCAAGACGTTCGGCCAGCTCCCGGCGGCGGACGGGACCGGTTCGATGCATTTCGAGTTTCGGCAATGGCGCGGGTAGTTTTGCCTCGCGCCAGTCGGTCCAGTAGAAAGGCAGATCGCCATGGAACCAGTTGCGATGGTCCACCGCCATCCAACCTTGTTCGACAGCGTATTTGGTGGCGTCCTCACGGCTGAGCTGTTTGCCGAAGTAGGCCGCCAGAGCCGCTGCTGCTTCTGCTCTCGTGATCGGCGCATCGGGCGAAGCGTGCAGACCCGCCGGGTCCAGTGGATAGATGCCGCGAATCGCCGCTAGCTGAATGGCGGCGAACGCGGGATCGTTTGCACTCAGATCGTCGAACCAAACAAAGGGCACGCCGATTCGCGCTAGCTGCGCCTGAACGGTTCGCGAATCCGGTTGCGAACCGGTCTCGATCCAAAGACTCGCGATCACACCTGCCGACTCGCCCACGTTCCATTCAATCGGATGCAGCCGGAAGGCGCCGTTGGTGAGATGTGTGACGCCGATGCTCTTACCCGCAGGCAGGAAATTGACGGGGTCGTGCGGCAAGAGAGCCGACATCGGGATCTGAAAAGGACGCGGCATGCGCATGCGACCGTGTTCATTGGCGCCGCACGGATGAATGTCGACCATGTAGAAGCCGATGCCGATGGAATCATCAAACCACCTGGCGCGTGGTCCCGGCTGAAACTCGTCGACGATGTCCTGCTCGACTACTCGTCCTTTGGCGACCATGCGCCGCGACTCGCGAATGTAAGGATACTTCGACATGCCGTCAGCCGTGTCCATCATGTCGGCACGCAGTTTTAGTTCGGGATGATTCTGGTCATGTTGCAGCCAGTACAGAAACGCTTGCGACGTTTGTTTCGCGCGCTGGAAGATAACGGCCAGCTCTGCAGGTGCTCGATCGAGCGGCGACTCCGCTCCGTAATCCTGGCGCGGCCAGTTCATCAGCGCGACGTCGTTCGGAACGCCGCTCGAGAAGTTGCGGTGATCGAGCAGGCGCCGCCATGGGAACAACGGACCCGGCGACATGTTATTCGGGATCGGCGGATCGTCGCCGTACATGCGGTACTCGAAATCGCCCCGCCAGCCGAACGATACGGGGTAATTTACTTTGAAAGAAAAGCCCTGGCGCTTCAGGATGTGTTCGTAATCGGTGGGTTTGGCCACAGGCGACGGGACGGTTCCGTGCTCCAGCACGAACGGGTACGTGAAGCTCTGCACGCACGCTGGATTCGGCTGCGCGGGCGCATCCGGTTCACCGGTGTCGCTCTTAGGCTCCGACCCGACGACGTAAGGAATGTGCGCGAGCGGCAGGAGATCGCCCATCTCGGTGGCGTCGAGCACGAACCGCGGCAGGAAGCGAATCACTTTGCGCTGCTGGAACTGCCAGGCGAGAGCCGACTCAATTCGGTTGCCTCGCCGATTGAGCTCGAAAACGACGGTGCGCCGGAACACTCGAATGTCCGGCTTGGCTAGCATATGGTCGAGCACGTCTACAGCGGCCTTGGGCTCAAAGCAAAGCGGCGAGACGTAGCAAGTCCCCGGGTTGAGATTCTCCCACGTCGCTGCTTCGGAGGTGAGCTGACGATGCTTGTGATACCAATCACGAATGCCTTGACGAAACGCCATGTAGGAGCGAGTGCCTCCGGCAAACTCGATGAACTTGTTCTCGTCGAGTGCGGACACTCCGCCAGCGGTTGCCTGTCCGCCGACCCAATCCGTTTCTTCGGTGAGGCACACCGAGTGACGGCGTGCTGCGATGCTGAGAGCCGCGCCGATCCCGCCCATGCCTGCGCCGGCTACCAGCGCGTCGCAGCGGATCTCCTCTACGTGCTCGGGAACTGTCACGTGAACCACCGCGCCGGACGGATCACCTGTGATTGGAATCCTTTGCACATCCAGCACGTCTTCGGCGCCGAGACCGAACGGCAACAATGCTGTCAGTAGGAGATATCGAGTTCCGGAGTGTCGACCCATTTTCCGTTCAACCTGCGCGACTCCAGACCGGCGAGCAGAATGCCGTTCGCCAGCAGCGTTCGTTCGATCGGGTTCGGCTCGCGGCGTGTCAGGACGAGATCTTCGAAATTGCGCACCATGAAGCTCCAGTGGTTGTGCAGGTACAGTTCGATGTAGAAGCACGTGACGACTGGTTCTGTGCGGCCTTTCACGGAGGCGGCGACGCAGTAATCGCGAGTCTCTTGCGGCATGTGGACGAGGGTGGCGCGGAGTCCATCGCGATAGCGGATCACGAAGCCCTCGCGAGTCACGCGCCCGGAGATGGGCGGAACGGGATTTATTCGCCGCGCCAGCGCAGCATCAAGCAGCGCGGAGCATGCGGCATCCAATTCTTCCCCGTTCACCCAGCGCACTCGCTCGACGCCGGTTTCACGGCCGCGCCGCTCGGCGACCGACTGTATGGCTTCGATACCGTGATAACCGTGCTCTTCCAGATCGCTGTAGCTGGTGCCGGCAATGTCGGTTAATGGAGTCCAGCGCGGCAAATCGAGCGGCGGACGCTGCCAGCTCAAAGGAACCGTGGAACCGCACATGAATGGAATGTGCATCTCGCGAACGCGGTCGTAGGTGACTCGCGCGTCTTTCCACTCGTAGGCGAAATACTTGTCCTGATACATGGGAACGACGCGGCCGTCCTCGCGCATGACACGAGTCGCTTCATCGAAGTAGCGCCAGCGCGGGTACATGAAGTTACCGCGCGCTGTACGAGGATACGATCCATGCTCGCCGACGATGGCCACGGCGTCGACTGCGATCTTCGATCCTCCCAGACGCATGGCTTCGGCAACACTCGGAAAGATGCGAATACCGTGCTCTTCCGCCTGCTCGCGCGCCATGTCGTTAGTCGGGAACTGGTCGACATAGAAGGAAACCGCCTCGAGCCTGGGCGCGTGCCATTCGTGGTTCAAACG
>JAFAVZ010000197.1 GCA_019242175.1 Acidobacteriota bacterium | reverse complement strand
TTGTGCCGGGCCCGGGCGGTGACGACCATGTTCACCCACTCGCGGCTCGGCGTCTGGTTCGCGCCGGTGAGGATCTCCACGATGTCGCCGTTCTTGAGCGGCGTCTTCAGCGGCACGAGCTTCCCGTTCACCCGCGCACCTTGGCAGCGATGCCCGACGTCAGTGTGGATGCGGTACGCGAAGTCGAGCGGCGTCGCACCGCGCGGGAACGCGAACACGTCCCCCTTCGGCGTGAACGTGTAGACCTCGTCCGGATAGAGGTCGATCTTCAGCGAGTTCATGAAGACTCGCGGAGCGGTGATGTCGTGCTGCCACTCCACGAGCTGGCGCAGCCAGAGGAACGAGGCGTCGTCGGGCGACGCGCCAACCCGGCCCTCTTTGTACTTCCAGTGCGCCGCGATGCCCTGCTCGGCGATGAGATCCATCTCCCGCGTCCGGATCTGCACCTCGAACGGCTGCCCCTTCTCCGCCACCACGGTCGTGTGCAGCGACTGGTAGAAGTTCGGCTTCGGCATCGCGATGTAGTCCTTGATCCGTCCGGGGACGGGGCGCCACATCTGATGGATGATGCCGAGGCAGGCGTAGCAGTCTTTGACCGACGGGGTGATGATGCGGAACGCCAGGTAGTCGTACAGCTGGCCGATGTCGATCTCCTGCCGGCGCATCTTCGTGAAGATCGAGTACATCGACTTCACCCGGCCGTTGACGTCGCCCTCGATGTCGTTCGCCTTCATCTGGCCGGCGATCGTCTCCCGCAAGCGTTCCACGACGTCGCCCGACACCGCCATCTTCTCGCTCACCGACTTGCTCAGCTCTTCGAACTCGCGCGGATGGAGCCAGCGCAGCGAGAGGTCTTCGAGCTCGCTCTTGATGCCGCCCATGCCGAGGCGGTTGGCGATGGGGGCGTAGATCTCGAGGGTCTCCTTCGAGATCGCCACGCGCTTCTCCTCCGGGAGGTACTGGAGCGTGCGCATGTTGTGGAGGCGGTCGGCGAGCTTGACCAGCACGACCCGAAGGTCGGAGACCATCGCCAGAAGCATCTTGCGGAACGTCTCCGCCTGCTGCTCCTCCTTCGAGACATACGCGTAACGGGAGATCTTCGTGACGCCGTCCACGAGCTCCGCGACGTCGTCGCCGAACATCTCCTGCAGCTTCTCCTTCGTCGTGAGCGTGTCTTCCAGCACGTCGTGGAGGAGACCGACGGCGATCGACGTCTCGTCGAGGCGCATGTCGGCTAGGAGGTAGGCGACGTTGAGCGGGTGGATGAGATACGGCTCGCCGGACGAGCGGATCTGGCCGCGATGCTCCCGCGCGGAGAAGATGTACGCCTTCTCCAGCAGTTCCTCGTCGAAGTCCGGCTTGTAGCTTTCGATGCGATCGAGGATGTCTTCGAAGCGGATCATGGACGTGAGCCCGAGCGGGCGGGTATCGTAGCAGCGTTCCGCGCGATGGGGTCATTTGGTCCGCGTCTTGCTCCTGACGAACCACCAAGGCCGTCAGCACAGAGACCGCCCAGGCGGCCACTGACCGCCGGGATGAAAGAAAAGGAGGTTTGCTGTCCATGCGTTTGTCCAAGTCCTTGTTCGTGGTGCTCTTCCTTGTAGCTTTTGCCGCGATTCCCGCCTTCGCCGGTCCGGTTCCGTCGAAGACCGCGGCCAACCAGAGCCTCGACTCCCGCGCCGCCGATCTCGCGCTCGTTCGCGATGTGGCCGGGAACGAGGAAGTGGCGAAAGTCCTCGCCGCTCACGGGTTCACTCCGGAAGAAGTGAACCAGCGCGTCGCCCAGATGTCGCCGCAGGACCTTCACCAGCTCGCGCAGAATCTCGATCAGCTCCAGGCCGCGGGCCTCACGCAGCAGGAGTGGATCTGGATCGGCATCGGCGCCCTCGCCGCGCTCATCCTGGTCATCGCGCTCAGCTGATGTTTCTTCCCGGCGCCGTACGGCAAAACGATCGGGCGAGGATTGCACTCGCCCGATTCGTTTTTCTGCTCGCTCCTCTCCTCCTCGCCGGCTGCGTCACGTGGACCCCGCGTTCGCATCGCACCAGCAGCGAGGCGCAGACGATCCCCGATATGCCGATGCAGAAGTGGGGCATCGAGTCGTGCGGCGCGGGCTCCCTCTCCACCGTCCTCCGCCACTACGGCGATCCGCTCACGATGGCCGACTGGGACGCGAAGCTTCCCAAGACGCGCGGCGGCGTGATGTCGATCGATCTCGTCCTCGCCGCCCGCAGCCGCGGCTTCGACGCGCAGCTCGTCACGGGCACGCCCGAAACGGTCGCCGCCGAACTGCACGAGGGACGGCCGGTGATCCTGATGCTCCAGGTCATCGACTCGCCGGGCAAGCAGTACGACTTCTTCCACTTCGTCGTCGCCGACGGCATCGACCCGCAGACGCATCTCGTCCGCACACAGTTCGGCGACGGCCGCGCGCGATGGACCTCTTTCGATCGGCTGGCGAAGCCGTGGAAAGGCGGCGGCCACGCGGCGCTCTTCATCAAGCCCGATCCCGATCCGGCAAACCTCCTCCGCACCGCCGTCGCCCTCGAAGACGCCGGCAAGTATCAGGAAGCCGCGGACCGTTACCGCGTCGTCCTCCAGCATCACCCCGACCACGCGGTCGCCTGGACGAACCTCGGCAACGCCGAATCGCAGCTGAAGAACGACAAGGCGGCCGAGGAGGCTTTTCGGAAGGCGATCGAGCTCGATGATTCGTCGCGCGATGCGCTGAACAATCTCGCCTGGCTCCTCTTCACCGAGAAGCGTTACGACGAGGCGGAAACGTTCGCTCGCCGTGCTTCGTCCATCCCCGGTCCCGATTCCTATCTCATGCTCGACACGCTCGCGCGCATCCTCTCCGCGAAAGGCTCGTGCGAAGAGGCGGCGGCCACGTTCCAGGAAGCGATCGAGTCGGTGCCGCTCACGCGAACCGAGGCTCGGAGCGATCTGGAAAAGGGGCTGGCGGAGACGAAGCAGAGCTGCCATTCTTAACGGCGTGATCGCCGCAGCGCTGCTCCTCGCCACACTCCCCGCTTGGATGGCCGGCTCGTGGAGCGGCACAATCAAAGGCGTCGAGATGGACGAGCAGTGGACGACCGCGAAAGGCGGCGTGATGCTGAACATGCATCGCGAGGTCCGCCCGAACGGCAAGACGTCTTTCGAGTTCGCGACCATCGGCCAGAAAGGCGACGACATCACGTTCTTCGCCCAACCCGGCGGCCACCCGCCCACGCCGTTCCGCATGACGGAGCAGAGCGCGAAGAAGATCGTGTTCGAGAACCCCGAGCACGATTACCCGCAACGCATCGTCTACTGGCTCAGCGAGAAGGGCGAGCTTTGCGCCGCGACGGAAACGCTGAAGGGCACCGACCGCGACGAGTGGTGCTGGAGCAAAGTGTCATCCGTGCGATGACCAGCCTGTTCTCCAGGCGCGCGCATTGGAGCGCCCCTCCCAACCGCCTCTCCCTCGCTCGCGACGCCCGCCGCGCGCAAAACCTGCCGATTCTCGATCTGACCGAGTCGAATCCGACGCGCGCGCAGATCGCCTATCCGCTCGCCGAGCTCGCGGATGCGATGGCTCGCGCGGCCCGCGCCCCGTACGATCCCGAGCCGCTCGGCCTCCGTTCCGCGCGCGCAACGCTCGCGAATCACCTTGGCTGCGAAGCCGAAGACGTCGTGATCACCGCGTCGACGAGCGAGGCGTACTCGTTCCTCTTCAAGCTCCTCACCGATCCCGGCGATGCAATTCTTACCGCGACGCCGTCCTATCCGTTGCTCGAGCACCTCGCCTCGCTCGAGCAGGTGACGCTCCGCCCCTTCCCGCTCGAGTTTCATCGCCGTTGGGAAATCGCCGACGTCCCGGTCGACGCCGCGACGCGCGCGATCGTCGTCGTGAGCCCGAACAATCCGACCGGCTCGTTCGTCACCGCCAGCGAACAGGACGCGCTCGCAAAATTCGGCGTCCCAATCATCAGCGACGAGGTCTTCCGCGACTACGCATTCGTCGATCCCGCCCCGACCGTCGTCCGCGAAGACGTTCTCACCTTCGCCCTCGGCGGCCTCTCCAAATCGGCCGGCCTGCCGCACTTCAAGCTCGGCTGGATCCGCGTCGGCGGACCGCCGGCGGCGAAACGCGCGGCGATCGAAGGCCTCGAACTGGTCGCCGACAACTTCCTCTCCGTCGCCACGCCGGTCCAGGTCGCGCTTCCCGATCTCCTCCCCCTCGGCGCACAGATCCGCGACGCGATCCGCGGGCGCATCGCATCGAACCTCGCACATCTCCAAACCGCGATTCGCGCGCGCAGCGACTATCAGCTGCTGCCGATCGAAGCCGGATGGTCGGCGGTGATCCGCATCCCGCGCACGCAGAGCGACGAAGAATTCGCGCTCGACCTGCTCGAACGGCACGGTGTGCTCGTGCATCCCGGCTACTTCTTCGACTTCGCCACCGACGGCTACTTCGTCGTCTCACTGCTCACACCACCGGAGACTTTCATCGATGGGCTTGAAAGAACACTGGCTTCTTGATCCGACGATCACGTTCCTGAATCACGGCTCGTACGGCGCCGCGCCGATCGCCGTGCTGCAGAAGCAGGCCGCGTTGCGCGAGCAGATGGAGCGCGAGCCGTGCCGCTTCATGAATCGGGAGCTGGAGCCGCTCCTCGACGAAGCCCGCGCGACCCTCGCCGGCTTCCTCGGCGCCGACGCGAAAGGCCTGGCCTTCGTCCCGAACGCGACCGCGGGCGTGAACGCCGTCCTCCGCTCGCTCGATCTCGACAAGAACGACGAACTGCTGGTGACGTCGCACGAATACAACGCGTCGCGCAACGCGCTCGACTACGTCGCTGGCCTCGCCGGCGCGAAAGTCCTCTCCATCGATGTCCCGTTTCCCATCGCCTCGCCGGACGTCATCGTCGAACGCATCCTCGCCGCGATCACCGATCGCACGCGCCTGCTCCTCGTCGATCACATCACGAGCCAGACCGCGCTCGTCTTCCCCATCGAGCGCATCGTGAAGGAAGTGCAGGCGCGCGGCATCGACGTCCTCGTCGACGGCGCCCACGCGCCAGGCATGGTCCCCCTCGACCTCCGATCTCTCGGCGCCGCTTACTACGCCGGCAATTTGCACAAGTGGGTCTGCGCGCCGAAAGGCGCCGCGTTTCTGTACGCGCGCGAGAACCGCCGCATCGGCTTGAGGCCGACGTCGATCAGCCACGGTGCGAACGCGACGCGCACCGATCGCAGCCGCTTTCACCTCGAGTTCGACTGGACCGGCACGACCGACTTCACGCCGTTCCTCTCCGTGCCCGAGGCTTTGCGGGTGATGGCGAGTCTGGTGGAGGGCGGGTGGGAGGAGGTGCGGCGCCGCAACCGCGCGCTCGCGCTGGACGCGCGCAAGCTCCTCTGCGAACGCCTGTCGCTCGAGCCGCCCGCGCCGGAAGAGATGATCGGCTCGATCGCGGCGATCATCCTCCCCGACGGCGACGACTCGTTGCAGGACGATCTCTTCTTCAAACACCAGATCGAAGTGCCGATCATGCCGTGGCCCAAACGCGTGCTGCGCGTCTCGGCGCAGCTGTACAACGAACAGGCGGATTACGAGAAGTTGGCGGACGCGCTATCGCGGTGAGCGGGCGTCTCGCCCGCGTCCGCGGCACGTCCTCGTGCCGCGGTTCGTGTGCGCGGAACTACCGCCGGACGAGACGTCCGGCGGCCTGCGGGCGGGACGCCCGCTCACCGCGCGAAATACCGCGCTTCAGGCGCAGCGCGCTCGTGTCATCCTGAGGCGCGTAGACGCCGAAGGATCTCCCGGCCTGGACGACGAGCGCCCGTGCCAGGAGATCCTTCGCCCTCTTCGGGATTCAGGATGACACCGCGGCGCTCATCGCGCGAAATACCGCGCTAGCGCGGCTTCCAACTCCTCGGCTTTCGTCGGCTTGGCGAGATAGTCGTCCATGCCGGCGGCGAGACATTTCTCGCGATCGCCTTCCAGCGCATTCGCGGTCATCGCGATGATGCGATGGCGCACGCCCTCGGTGCGGCGGATCTCCATCGTCGCCTGGTAACCGTCGACGATCGGCATCTGGCAATCCATCAGGATCACTTCGTAATCGCGTTCGGCGAGCGCATCGAGCACTTCCTTCCCGTTCGCGACGGAGTCGACCGGATAGCCGAGCTTCTCCAGCTGGCTGAGCGTCAACTTGCGATTCAGGAAGTTGTCCTCGGCGAGCAGGACGCGGATCGACTGGCGCTTCTCCATCGGCACCGGAGCCGGCGTTGCGCGCGAGTCGAACGGCTGCCCGGCCGGACGCGCGAGCGGGATTGCATCTTCCGCGAGCGCGACGGTCATCGCGTCGAAGAGCTCTCCCTGCCCAACCGGCTTCATCACATACGCCGCAACGTTCGCATTGCGCAGCGCTTCCTCGTTCGCGCGTTCGTTGCTTGCGACGAGTCGCACCACGCTCATCGCGCGCGGGAACGAGGCGTCGAGATCGGTCACGACGATGCGATACGGATCGCCGCTCGCCGCCGCCTTCTCCGCCATCGCCAACGCTTTCTTCGTATCGTCGGCGACGTCGACGCGCATCTCCCAGGTGAGGGCGAGATAGTGATGCACGATGCGCCGGCTCGTCGGCAGTCGATCCGTGAGCAGCACGCGTTTGCCTTTGAACTCGAGATCGGAAGAGCCGATCGGTTTGCGTCCCGTCGCCTGCTTGGGGAACGGGATCGTGAACCAGAACGTCGAGCCGACGCCGGGCGCGGAGTCGACGTCCATCAGCCCGCCCATCATCTCGACGAGTTGCCGCGCGGTGGCGAGCCCCAAACCGACGCCGCCAAAACGGCGTGTGCTCGTCGCTTCCACTTGCGAGAAGCGTTCGAAAAGCAGCAGCCGATCCTCGGCCGCAATGCCGATGCCGGTGTCGCGGATCTCGAAGCGCACGACGCGATGCGTCTCGGTCTCCGTCTGCAGCACCACGCGCAGCACGACCGAGCCTTCTTCAGTGAACTTGATGGCGTTGTCCATCAGGTTCGTCACGACCTGGCGGATGCGCGCCTGATGGCCGCGGAAGATCGGCGGCAGTTGCTCGTCGAAGAGCAGGTTGACTTCGAGATCTTTGCCCAGCGCCGCGATCTTCATCACTTCCACCACGCGTTGCAACGTGCGGTAGAGATCGAAGTCGACGTTCGCGGAGGCGAGGCTGCCCGCCTGGACGTGGGAGACGTAGAGGATGTTGTTGACGATCGACAGCAACGCGTCGGCGTTCGCGCGCGCCTGATGCGCGAAGTCCTGCTGCTCGGCATTCAGCGGCGACGAGAGCAGCAGATCGATCATGCCGACGATGCCGTTCATCGGCGTGCGGATCTCGTGGCTGACGTTCGTGAGGAACTGCGTCTTGAGCCGCGCGGCTTCGAGCGCCGCGTCACGTGCGTTGCCCAACTCGGCCTCGAACTCCTTGCGGTCGGTGATGTCGCGGAACGTGACGCGCGCGAGCACGGGCTGCTCGTCCACGAGCTTCGGCCGCAACGAGCCTTCGACCGTGATGCGCCGGCCGCTCGACGTGACGAACACCGTCTCGACGCGTTGCGCGGAATGCGTCGAGAACGCCGCGGTGAAAGCGGAGCGGAATCCGTCGCGCGACTCGGCGTCCATCACGCGCAGGATCGGCGAGCTCGTGAGCTCTTCGCGTGAGTAGCCGAGGGCGTTGGCGACGGCTTGGTTGGCGTGGAGCAGCCGACCGTCGCGATCGATGCTCATGATCAGATCGTCGGTGTGCTCGAAGAAATCGCGGAAACGATCGTCCGCTTCGTCGATCGTCTCTTCCAACTCCAGCACGCGACGCTGTTGCATGACGACGCGCGCCAATGCGCGGAGGCCGGCGACCTGCACGTCGTCGAGCGAGCGCGGCACGCGGTCCATCACGGAAAGCGCGCCGATGAAGATGCCGTTGGCGTCGAAGATCGGCGCGCCGGCGTAGAAGCGGATGTTCGGCGGCCCGGTGACGAACGTGTGATCGGAGAAGCGTTTGTCCGACCAGCAGTCGTTGACGACCACTACGTCGCGCGCTTCGCGGATGCGGGCGGCGAACGATTGCGTCAACGGAACCGAGGAACGGTTCCAGCCGCGCGTGGCGCGGATCCACTCGGCGTTGCCTTCGAGAAAGCCGACGTACGCGACCGGAACGCCGGCCAGAGCTGCCGCATCCGACACGAGCGTGTCGAGCGCCGTCATCCGTTCGGACGACGGGAGATGAGTCTTCGGATTGGTTGCCACGGGGCGAAACGGACCACGCGCATGATAAGCCGCTTCCGACAGCGCGGACGTAAATTCGTCTGGATCGGTTTCTGCACTCGGCGCCTTGCGGAGGATGCAAACGATGAAGAAGCTCCCGATCCTGGCTTTCTGTGTACTGGCTCTCGCGGCATGCAACAAGTCCGAGACGCCGGCTACCGATACGACGGACACGACCATGACGAGCGCGGCCCCCGCGACCGATACGACCTCGTCCGACACGACCGCAGTCAACACTCCGACCGGCACTTCGGCGATGACGTCGACCGGCTCGACGAGCCCGCTCAGCGAAGACGACAAGAAAGTCGCCATCGCCGCCTCCCAGGCCAACCTCGGCGAGATCGACGCGGGCAACATGGCGTCGTCGAAGGCGACGAATGCAGACGTGAAGTCGTTCGCGGCGAAGATGGTGACCGATCACACGACGGCCAACGATCAGCTGAAGACCTGGGCGAACGCGAAGGGCATCGCGCTCCCGACCGAGACCGACGACGAGCACAAGAAGACCGCCGCGGATCTGTCGAAGAAGAGCGGCGCCGACTTCGACAAGGCCTACATGGACGCGATGGTGAAGGGCCACACGAAAGTCGCGTCAGACCTCGAGGCGGCAAAGTCGAAGGTGACGGACGCCGACCTCCGCACGTGGGTCGACAACACGCTGCCCGTCGTGCAGGGCCACCTGCAGATGGCGAAGGACATCCGCGCGAAGTTGAAGTGAGAGAAATGTAGGCCGGCTCTCCAGCCGGCCCGATATCGATGCTGGGCCGGCTGGAGAGCCGGTCCTACGTTTTTGAGCTCCAGCGTGCGTAGAGCGTGAGCGTAAAAAATGTGGGGACGGGCTTCAGCCCGTCCCAATGTTGACTATCGGGACCGGCTGAAGCCGGTCCCCACGTTTTTCCCTTATCGCGTGAACTCTGTCGCCATACGGTCCGCGAGTTGCGCGAGCGCCTGGCTCAAGCCCGTCGCCACGTTCGCGCTGTCCAGCGACGCCACCGGCACCGTGATCCGCTCGTGATGCGCGGTCGTGCCGCGGCCTGGTTCGCGCACGTTCCAGCGCGCGTCGAGCGTGAGGGTCGAATCGGGGCCGGCGGCGAGCTCTTCGAACACCACGTCGATCGAGCGCACGGCGCCGGTCGGTTTCACGGCGCCGGGCAGGATCATCATCCCGTCCGGCAGGCGCGAAGCGAGATCGGATGCGAGCGTGTGCAGCACGAGCGGCTGCAGCGACGCCGACCACTGCTCGGCACTGCGCACATCGAGCTGATGGTCGGCGCGGCGCACGACGACTTCCTTCCGATCGACGCCGGGCGGCAACTCGATGCCGTCGATCGCGACGGGCAAGCCGGTGACCGGCGCGGGCGCGGCGGCGGGCGGCAGGCGATCGAGCTCGTAGATCTTGCTCTGCGATCGCGAGAGGAATCCGCAGCCGGTCGTCAGGATCAGGATGGGCAACAGGCGCCGGACTCTCATTTCGCTTTTCCTCTTCCCTTCAAGAGCGCGTCGGGATTCTCTTCGAGATAGTCGGCCAGCCCGCGCACGGCGGCGGCGGCGCGCGTGAGCTCCTTGATCAAGGCGCCGAGGTCGTAGTTCTGCGTTTGCGAGGAGCCGAGGATGCTTTGCGCCTGACCGGCCGCCGCTTCGGCCGAGGCCGCGGTGTTGCGCAGGCTCTGGACGATCGGGCCGACGTTCTCCTTCGCCGTCGCCGCGACCTGCGCCGCATCGCTCGACGCGCTGCGCAGGTTGTTCGCGATGGGGCCGATGTTCTCGCGCGTCGTCGCGGTGATCTTCTCGACGTCCGCAAGCGAACGGTTCAGGCGCTGCACGCTTTCGCTGATCGCCGGATCGTGCACGAGCGTGTCGAGGCGCTGCGCCGTGCTGCGCAGATGTCCGGCGATCTCTTCGATCGGCAGATTGCGGATGCGGCCGGCGATGTCGTTGACCGCGCCGAGGGCGCCTTCGATGCCGCTGCCGCTCGCCGCGGCCGGGATGATCGGCGGGTTGGCGTTGACGTTCAGGCGTCCCGTGCCGGGCGATGCGACGGTCTCCAAGCCTACGCCGCTCGCGCCAGGCAGGATGAGACTCGAGGCGAGCGTCGCGCGCATACCCTTCCGCACCATCTTGCCGAGGGCCTCGTTCATCTCCGCGCGCAGCTGATCGCGCGACGTCGACGCGTCGATCGGCAGCTCCAGCTTGCGCGGATCGATCTCCAGCGTCACCGGCGTTTCGAGCGATGCGGTCGCCGGCACGTAGCGCAGACGGACTTCGCGCACGTGGCCGACGTCGATGCCTTTCATCTGCACCGGCGTTCCGACCGTCAGGCCTTTCACCGGACCGGGGAAGTACGTCACGTACGTCAGATGCGGTCCATCCGCGGCGGCGATCGCGGTGCCTTCGGAGTCGTAGAGCTCGAAGCGCGTGCCGTCTTTCACCTCATCGCCGGGGAAGATTTCCGGCGTGTAGAACGCAACCGGAGACGTCAGGAGCGAGCCGAGCGATGCGCCGTTGACGGAAAGTCCGCCGCCGCCCAACGAGACCTGCAACCCGCCGGCGCGCCAGAAGCGCGTGCCTTGGCGCACGTGATCGGCGAAGCGTTTGACGATGAATGCATGGATGAGCGTGAGGCGCGTGCGGTCGTCGAATTCGGCGCCGAGGATCGTGCCGGCGCGGACGCCTTGATATTGGATCGGTGCGCCGACGGAGACGGAGCCGAGGCCGTGCGCGGTGAGGATGACGTTCTTGCCGTCTTCCGGCGCGATCAGCACCGGCGCGTACTCCTGGCCGACGAACTCGCGCGTGTCGTCGCCGTCGCCGGGCGCGATGCCGACGTAGGTGCCGGAAAGGAGTCCGCCCAGGCCGCCGCCTTCAAGGCCCGGCTCGACGATCCAGAAGCGCGTGTTCTTCTTCAACGCGTGGCTCATCGCCGCGTCGAGGGAGATGCGCACGACGACCTGGCGCAGGTTGTCGTCGATGTTGATCTTCTGCACGCTGCCGACTTTCGCGCCGCGGAACTTGACCGGGCTGTAGCGCTCCAGGCCCCGCGCGTCGGCGAAGCGGACGGTGATGTCGCCGCCGCCGAATCCGTAGCGGACGATCAGCCAGCCGGCGAGAAACACCGCCAACGCGGGGACGATCCAGACCCACGGCGTCCATTTCGCCATGTGGACCTTCGCCTCCGGCGCCGGCTCGTCTTTCCGTCGATCTTTTCCGTGTTGGTCGTACTCGCTCATGTCGCTTCTCCGGCGGTTTGCCACATCAGCCGTGGCTCGAACAGGCGCACGGCCAGCATGATCAGGGCGATGACGAAAAAGAGCGGCGTCGCACCCGGCCCGGCCACGATGTCGTCGATGCCGCGAAAGTCGATGATCGGCGCGGCGATGGCGGCGATGAACGGGATCACCATCGGCCAGCGGATGAGCCGTTTCAGCACGCGGTAGAGCCGTGTCCGCACCACCAGCCCCCGTTTCCTCGGGAAGCGCACGCGCAGCAACAGCCACAGCAGACCGATGAGCTCCACGATGGGGATGGCCACGCCGGCGACGAGCACCACGATGCCGCCCTGCCAGAACCCGCGGTCGGCGAGCAGTTGCACGGTGCCGAACACGGTGTGCTCCAGAACGCCGGTGAGCTGGTCGTTGACCATGATCGACGCGGAGTACGCGGGGAGACAGAGCGGAATCGCCGCGGCGACGGCGGCGAGCGCAGGGATGAACTGCAGTTGGATGTTGCGGTCGAGGCGCGCGCCGCAACGAGGGCAGTGGTCCCCGGGCCGGCGATTGAGCACCGTCATCTCGCAAACGTCACACGCCGCGGCGTGGCGTGCCGGCAGACGGTCGACGTCCGGCAGGATCGCGTTCCAGACGCCGCGCCGATCGAGCGTGCGGTCGCCCAGGATGCTGAGGACGGTGACGGCGATGTAGCACCAGGCGCCTGCGCGCAGGCCGACGTCGGCGGAGATACCAGCGCGAAAGTACGCGGCGACGCCGGCGATGAGCACGACGTCCGGCATGCTCCAGATGCGCAGCTCTTCGCTCCAACGGAACACGCGTCCCCGTTGCGGGATCTTCCAACGAAATCGCAACGAGCCGAGAACCGCGAGCTGCAACGAGGCGCGCAGCATCGGGAAGAGGAAGGCGAAGAAGAGGAAGCCGAAGGCGAACGGGAACCAGACTTCCTGATAGATCACGATGACGCTGGAGACCAGCCGGCTCTCTCCGTAGACGATGCTCTTGATGGTGGAATCGAGGAGCGGAAGGAAGACGGCGAACGGCAGGAGGATGGAGATCGCCGCGGCGCAGGCCAGGGCCATGTCGCCGCCCGCGCGGGTGTGCCGGGCGAGCAGACGGTCGCAACGATGACACTCCGCCGTCGCCCCGCGCGGCAGGTCGGGGATGACTTGCGTCGCGCCACAATCGGCGCAGGTGATGGTCATCGACACCAAGCTGTGCCGGACTGCAAGAGAGGTTCCCGACTGTAGGATGATGCTCATGAAGCGAGGTCGCGCCATGAGCTCTCGCGGGCTGGAGAGCAAATGTAGGGCCGGCTCTCCAGCCGGCCCAATGTGGACGCTGGGCCGGCTGGAGAGCCGGTCCTACATTCAAACGCGGCGTGGCAAGCGTTGGAGAAGAGCGCGGATCACTCAGCCCCCGAGGTAGGCCTTCTTGATGCGATCGCTGGCGAGCAGCGCCTTCGTCTCGTCGGCGAGCACGATGCGGCCCGTCTCCATGACGTACCCGCGGTGCGCGGTCACGAGCGCCATGTGCGCATTCTGTTCGACGAGCAGGATCGTCGTCCCCTCCGCGTTGATCTCGCGGATCACGCGGAAGATCGTCTGCACCATCTGCGGCGCGAGGCCGAGCGAAGGCTCGTCGAGGAGCAGCACCTGCGGCTTCGACATCAGCGCGCGGGAGATCGCGAGCATCTGTTGCTCGCCGCCGGAAAGCGTCCCGGCGTTCTGCTTCATGCGTTCTTTCAGCACGGGGAAGAGCGTGAAGATGCGTTGATATTCGGCCTGTTGGATCTTGTCCCGGCGCAGGTAAGCGCCGAGCTCGAGGTTCTCCGCCACCGACAGGTTCGCGAAGATGCCGCGTCCTTCCGGCACGTGAGAGATTCCCATCTTCGTGATCACGTGCGGCTTCACGCCGGTGATCGGATTGCCGTTGAAGCGCACGTCGCCGCGTTGCGGCTTGAGCAGGCCGGAGATCGTGCGCAGCGTCGTCGTCTTCCCCGCGCCATTCGCGCCGATGAGTGTGACGATCTCGCCTTTGCGCACCTCGAGGTCGATGCCGTGCAGCGCGGTGATCGCGCCGTAGCCGACTTCCAGGTCGTGCACGGAGAGCAGCGTCATAGCTCGATGCCCTCCGCCGATTCGCCGAGGTAGGCCTCGATCACGGCCGGATTGGCCTGGATCTCCTTCGGCGTCCCCTGCGCGATCGTCTTCCCGAAGTTCAGCACGACGATCCGTTCGCAGATGCCCATCACGAGCTCCATGTGATGCTCGATGAGCAGGATCGCGATGCCGAAGCGGTCGCGGATGTCGTGGATCGTCTCCATGAGGTTGAGCGTCTCGCGGTCGTTCAGACCCGCGGCCGGCTCGTCGAGCAGCAGCACGCGCGGACGCGCTGCGAGCGCGCGTGCGATCTCCAGCCGGCGTTGATCGCCGTACGGAAGGTTCTTCGCGTAGGCGTCGGCGCGGCTGTGGAGGTCGAAGATGTCGAGCAGCTCCAGCGCTTCCTTCTCCGCCACGCCTTCCGCCTCGTGGAAGCGGTTCGTATGCAGCACCGCGGAGGTGCCGGAGTACTTGTAGTGGATGTGCCCGCCGATCTTCACGTTCTCCAGCACGGTCAGCTCTTTGAAGAGGCGGATGTTCTGAAACGTGCGGGCCAGGCCGAGGGAGGTGATCTCATGCGGATCGAGCGCCTTAGTGGAGACGCCGCCGGCGAAGACCTCCCCTTCCGTCGGTTTGTACACGCCGGTGAGGATGTTGAAAATCGTCGTCTTGCCCGCGCCGTTCGGACCGATGAGGCCGATCAGCTCGTGCGGGCGGATGCTCAGGTTGAAGTTGCTGACGGCGGTGAGGCCGCCGAAGCGGATCGTCACGTTCCGCGCTTCGAGCGCCGGCGCGCCGGGATTCGGGTTCGCGTTCATTGGATCGGCGGCGAAGCCTTCTCCTCTTCGAGATCCTTCTCGTCCTTCACCGGCGCGTCCTTCCGCTTGCGCAGCACTTCCCACAGCTCGCGCCGGCCGAGGAGCCCCTGCGGACGCGTGAGCATGAGAACGATGAGCATCACGGAGTAGATGACCATCCGGGGATCCTTCCCCCCCGTGAAGTCCTTCACCATCCGCAGCCCCTCGGGCAGGATGGTCAGGATGATGGCCGCGAGGATGGAGCCGGAGATCGAGCCGAGGCCGCCGAGGACGACCATGGCGATGACGTCGAAGGATTTGATGAACGTGAACATCGTCGGGTTCAGATACGCCGGCGAGTAGTGGGCGAAGAGCCCGCCCGCCACGCCGGCGAGGAACGACCCGATGACGAATGCCTTGACCTTGTAGCGGGTGATGTCGACACCCATCGACGACGCCGCGATCTCATCTTCGCGGATGGCGAGGAACGCGCGCCCGACCGAGGAGCTCACGAGGCGCATGGAGATCAGGACGGTGAGCCCTGCGAAGAAGAAGACCCAGAAGAAGTTGCTCCAGGCCGGGATGCCGGAGAGGCCGCGCGCGGCGCCGATCTTCTCGACGTTGAGGATGATCACGCGGATGATCTCGCCGAAGCCGAGGGTGACGATGGCGAGATAGTCGCCGCGCAGCCGGAGCGAAGGCAGGCCGACGACGTATCCCGCCAACGCGGCGACCGCGCCGCCGAGGAGCACTGCGACGAGCAGTAAGCCGTTCTGCGCGATCCATTGCTGCGAGGAGCCGGCCGGCATTTTGTCGACCATCGGACCGAAGTGGTAGTAGGTCAGATAGGCGGCAAAGTAGGCGCCAACGGCCATGAATCCGGCGTGGCCGAGGGAGAACTGTCCGGCGTGGCCGTTGATGATGTTGAGGGAGACCGCGAGCGTGATGTTGATCCCGATGAGGACCAGCACGCGGTTGTAGTACGCGATGCCCCGCAACGGAATCGCCGCCAGCCCATACGAAAGCCCGACCAACACGACCACGGCGATCGCGAGGTAGATGAGGTCGCGGAGCCACCAGGGCATGCGGCTCATTCGGTCTTTGACCTCATGAGCCGAATTGAGAATTGAGAATTGAGAATTGAGAAACAGGAGAGAAAGGCGGCAGGGCTCAGCCAATTCTCAATTCTCAATTCACAATTCTCAATTCGCGTGAGCGTCATACCTTCTCCGCCTGGTACTTGCCGAACAGGCCCGAGGGGCGGAAGAGCAGGATCACGATGAGGATCACGAACGCGATCGCGTCGCGGTAGTTCGAGAAGGAGCTGCCGCCGACGAAGGCTTCGATCACGCCGATCACGAGGCCACCGACCATGGCGCCGGGCACGTTGCCGATGCCGCCGAGGACGGCGGCGACGAACGCTTTGAGGCCGGGCATGACGCCCATCAGCGGCTCGATCTTCGGATACGCGAGGCCGTAAAGGACGCCGGCAACCGCGGCGAGGACGGATCCGACCACGAAGGTCGTCGAGATGATGCGGTCGGTCGGGATGCCCATCAGCGACGCGGTCTCGAAATTGAACGAGACGGCGCGCATCGCCTTGCCGAACTTCGTGCCGTACACGATGTACTGCAGGAGGGCCATGAAGACGAGGGCGACGACGAGGACGATGATCTGGTAGTTCGTCGTCGTCACGCCGGCGAACTCGAGCCGGTGCTTCTCGACGAGCGTCGGGAAAAACTTCGGGTCGGGGCCAAACACGTACTGGCCGCCGTACTCGAGGAAGAACGAGACGCCGATCGCGGTGATCAGCGACGCGATGCGCGGCGCGTTGCGCAAAGGTCGATAGGCGATGCGTTCGTTGAGGAAGCCGAAGAGGCCACAGACGAGCATCGCGAACAGGAGGATGAGCGCGGCCATCCCCCAAGACGGATCGGGATTGCCGACCTTGTGCTGCAGGTGGGCGTACCAACGCGCGCCGTAGTAGCCCATGAACGCGCCGAGCATGAACACGTCGCCGTGGGCGAAGTTGATCAGCTTCAGGATGCCGTACACCATCGTGTAGCCCAGTGCGATCAGGGCATAGATGGCGCCTGCGGCAATGCCGTTCAGAAGGTTCTGCAGAATTGTCTGCATGCGAAAGGTCCGGCGAAAACTACTCGCCGGACCGTGAGTTGTAAAGCGAAATGTGGCCGGGTCAGTGGGTGGCCGTGGTGGCCGCCGTGTCCGTGGTGGCCGGCGCCGCTGCCGGAGCTGCCGCGGCAGCCGGAGCCGCCGCCGCACCTTCGGGCTCGATCGACTTCTTGAGCGCGAGGTTGCCGTTCTGCACTTCGACGATGACGAGCTTCTTGCCGACCGGGTTGCGGTCCGGGCCGAACGTGATCGTGCCGGTCACGCCGGGCAGGGCCTTCGTGGCCGCGATCGCATCGCGCAGAGCCGGCTCGTTCGTGCCGCCGGCGCGCTTGATGGCGTCGGCGAGGAGCTTCGCGGCGTCGTACCCGAGCGCCGCGAGGGAGTCCGGCGTCTGGCCGAAGCGATCCTTGTACTTCTGCACGAACGTCCGCACCGCCGGATCCGGATCCTCGGCGTAGTAGTGGTTCGAGTAGAAGCAGCCTTCGAGCGCCTTGCCGCCGATCTCGATCAGCTTCGGCGATTCCCACCCGTCGCCGCCCGCGAGAGGAACGGTGATGCCGAGGTCGCGCGCCTGCTGGGCGATCTGGCCGACGTCGTTGTAGTAGCCGGGGATGTAGATGACCTGCGGGTTGGTGCTCTTGATGGAGGTGAGGCCGCCACGGAAGTCGCTGTCGCCCTTCGCGTAGCTCGCCTCGCCGACGATCTTGCCGCCGCCGCGGAGGAACTCGGCCTTGAAGGCGTCGCCCAGGCCGCGGGAGTAGTCGCTGCGGACGTCCGTGTAGATCGCCGCGCGGGTCAGCTTCAGGTCATTGATCAGGTACTTGGCCATGACCGGACCCTGGTACGGGTCGATGAAGCACATGCGGAAGATGTAGTCGCCCTTCTCGGTGACGGCGGGATTCGTCGACGAGGGGGTGATCATCGGAACTTTGTTGGACTGGCAGATCGGAGCCGCGGCGAGCGAGTTGGACGAGGCGACTTCGCCGAGAACCGCGATGACGCCGTTCTGGGAGATGAGCTTCGTCACGGCGTTGGCCGCTTCTTCCGCCTTCGACTGGTCGTCTTCGGTGATGACCTTGAACTTCTTGCCTCCGACGCCACCGCCGCCGTTGATCTCGTCGAC
>JAFAVZ010000589.1 GCA_019242175.1 Acidobacteriota bacterium | reverse complement strand
TGCGTGGCAGGGACCCACCAGAACAGCGTGGCGGCGGATTCTATTCACCGAGGGCGTCGCTGTCCACCGTGTTATCGTCCGGGCGTGCCGAGGGGGCTGGAAAGGATCGCCGGAGGCGTGCTCGCGGCGGCGTTGCTCCTGCTGCGCGGCCTCGCGTTTTTGCGCTACCGTTTCGACTCGGACGAGTCCCAGCACCTCCACGTCGCCTGTGGTTGGAGTCAGGGGCTGCTCCCCTACCGCGACGTCTTCGACAACCACACGCCCCTCTTCCACCTCCTCACCGCCCCCATCATCGGAGCCCTCGGCGAGCGAGCGAACATCCTCTACTGGATGCGCGCGCCGATGATCCTGCTCTGGCTCGTCGTCTGCGTCGCCACCTTCCTCCTCGCGCGGCGCTTCGGCGCGAGCGCGTGGTGGGCGGTGCTCCTTCTCAATGCCATCCCGCCCTTCTTCTTGAAATCGCTCGAGTTCCGGACCGACAACCTCTGGCTCGTCTGGTGGATGCTCGCATTGCTCGTCCTCGCGACGCGTAGCGAGCTCACGCCCCAGAGAGCCGCGCTCGGCGGATTCCTCCTCGGCGCCGCGCTCGCGACGTCGATGAAAACCTCGATCCTGATCATCACCCTGATCGCGGCCTCGCTCTTCACCTGGCGCCGCGTCAAGCCGGCAGTCGCGTGGATGTTGCCGACGTTCGCCATCGTCCCGGCGATGCTCATCGCCTACTTCGTGAAGCGCGGCGTGTGGAGCACGGTCGTCTACTGCGTGATCACCTTCAACGAGCAGGTGAAAGCCGGGCACATGCCGTTGCGGCTCGCGATCTGGATCGTCGTTCTCGCCGCGGGCGCCGTAGTGATGTGGAGGACGAAGATGGAAAGGCACCTCCTCTTCCTCGCCAGCTTCTGCTTCGTCTACGTCGCGACGGTCGTCTGCTTCTGGAGCCTCATCACACCGCGTGACTTCCTCTCGATCTTCCCGCTGCTGGCCATCCTCGCGGCGGCCGCGCCGCTCCCGCGTTGGATGCTGCCCGCGGCGGCGGCGCTCATGCTCATCCCGCTCTACTACTACGCGGAGCGCTTCCACGACCGCACGCGCGAGTACACGACGATGATGAACCAGGCGCTCCATCTCTCCCGGCCGGGCGAGCCGCTGATGGATCTGAAGGGCGAGACGATTTACCGGCGGCGTCCGTTCTACTATCCGTTCGAAGCGATCACGCGGAGCGCCATGGAACGAGGACTCATCGCCGATACGATCCCGGAGGATGTCGTTCGCGCGCGATGCTACGTCGCGCAAGCCGACGGTCCGTACTTTCCGCCGCGTGGCCGCGACTTTCTCGCCAAACACTTCATCGACTTGGGACGCCTTCGCACGGCGGGCGCGTGGATCGGCGGCTATGACGAATTCGAGATCGCCATCGCCGGTCCGTACGTCATCGTCGGTGATGGCGGCGAAGTGCGCGGCCTGCTCGACGGCGTCCCATACGCGGGCGGTCCGCGCGAGCTCGCGGCAGGCGAGCATCACTTCGTGCCGGAGAAGAAGGAGCGCCTCGCCGTGATGTGGGCGCCGGCGTTTGCGCGCGGCTTCTCGCCGTTCCATCACCGCGACAAGGACTTCTGATGCCCGAGCTTCCGCCGCTCGATCGCCTGCTCATCGTCGCGCCCCATCCGGACGACGAGGCGATCCCGACCGGCGGCCTGATTCAACGCGCGATCGAAGCGGGCGGCCGCGTGCGCGTCGTCTATCTCACCGATGGCGAGCGCAACGTGTGGCCGCAACGCGCGCTCTTCCGCCATTGGCGCATCTCCGCCGAGGATTTGCGCGAATGGGTCGCGATCCGTCGCCGAGAAACCCTCGCCTCTCTTCGCATCCTCGGTCTCCCCGAACCCAGCGCCACATTCCTCGGCTTTTCCGACGCGATGCTCGCGATCCTCGCGCGCGCCGGCGATCCGCGTCCGGTCGCAGAGCTGACGAAGATCGTGAAAGCCGAGCGGCCGACGCTCATCCTCAGCCCGTCGTCCTTCGACCTTCATGGCGATCACCGCGCCGGCGCATACTTCACGCACCGCGCGGCACTCGAGACGCCGATCCTCACGTACATGGTTCACGGCAACGGGCCGCCCGAGCGGCTCGCGGCGATCCTTGCGCTGACCGAGGATCAGCAGCGGAAGAAACGCGAGGCGGTGCTCTGTCACGCGTCGCAGTTGCGCCTCAGCCGCCGACGCTTTCTCAGCCACGTCCGCGTGGGCGAAGCGTTCTACACCGCCGAGCACGACGTCGTGCGCATCGACGGCCCGTTGCACGGAGCCATCGCCACGATTCGTCATGCGCTGGGGGCGATCGTGCGCCGCTAGGTGTACAAACCGCCGCTGACGTTCAGCACCGTACCGGTCATGTAGCCGCCCTGCTCGGACGCGAGGAACACGACCGCGTACGCGATGTCGTCAGGCGTGCCGAGGCGTTTGAGGGCGATGCGCTCCTCGAGGGCGGTGCGCTGCTCTTGCGTCAGCTGATCCGTCATCGCCGTCTGGATGAAACCCGGCGCCACGGCGTTCACCGTCACGTTGCGCGATCCGATCTCGAGCGCGAGCGACTTCGTGAAGCCGATCAAGGCGGCCTTCGACGAGGCGTAGTTCACCTGCCCCGGATTTCCCATCAGCCCTACGACCGAGGAGATGTTGATGACGCGGCCCCAACGGGCTCGGATCATCTTCTTCACCACTTCCTGAGTGATGTTGAACGCCGAGTCGAGGTTCGTCCGCAACACGTCGATCCATGCGTCGGGCTTCATGCGGACGAAGAGATCGTCCGCGGTGATGCCGGCGTTGTTGACGAGGATGTCGATCGAGCGCTCTTTGAGGATGTCGGCGACGCGCGTACGCACGTCCGGCGCCGTGATGTCGAGCTCCACACCACTGGCCTGACCGCCGGCATCGACGATCTTCTGCGCCAGCTCGTCCACGCGATCCTTGCTGCGCGCCGCGCAGAGCACGTGCGCGCCGGTGCTGGCCAGGCGCAGCGCGATCGCTTCGCCGATGCCGCGCGAGGCGCCGGTGACGAGCGCCGTTTTGCCGCTGAGATCGATGATCATCCATTCCCCTTTGCCACGAAGGCCTCGAGCGTCGGCACGTCCGACACGTTGATCAACTCGACGCTCGGATCGATGCGTTTAATGAGTCCCGTCAGAACGTTGCCCGGCCCGATCTCGACGAAGCGGCGCACGCCCATCGAGACCATCTTCTGCACCGACTCGACCCAACGCACCGGCGATGCGACCTGGCGGAGCAGCGCATTGCGCACCGCCGTCGCGGTGCCGATCGGCGAGGCGTCGACGTTCGAGACGAGCGAGAACCAGAGATCCTTCAGACTCGCCTCGTCGAGCACTGGCCGCAGCCGTTCTTCGGCGGGCTTCATCAGTTCGCAATGGAATGGCGCGGAGACCGGCAACGGCAACGCGCGACGCACGCCGCGCTTCTTCGCCACTTCGATCGCGCGCTCGATCCCCGCCTTCGTGCCGGCGATCACGATCTGTCCCGGCGCGTTGATGTTCGCCACAGAGACGACGTCGCCCTGCGCCGCTTCCTCGCAGATAGCACGCGCTTCTTCGACGGTCGGGCCGATGAGCGCCGCCATGCCGCCGGTGCCGACCGGCACCGCGTCCTGCATGAACGCACCGCGTTGATGCACGATCTTCGCGGCTTCGGGCGCCGTGAGCCCGCCGACGCTGACGATCGCGCTGTATTCACCGAGGGAGTGGCCGGCGACGAGGTCGCGTCGAGTGACGCCGTGGTCTTCGAGCACCGCATGCAACGCGGCGGAAACCGCGAGGATAGCCGGCTGCGTGTTCTTCGTCAGCTTCAGCTCTTCTTCGGGACCTTCGAAGCAGAGGCGCGAGATCGAATAGCCGAGGGCGGCGTCGATTTCGTCGAAGACGCGGCGGGCGACGGGGTACTTCTCGGCGACGTCTTTTCCCATCCCCACGACCTGGCTGCCCTGGCCGGGGAAGACGAATGCGGTGTTGTGCTCCATCGGGCGCGAATCATACACGCGAGCGGTCGGGGTAGAATGCGGACCGTGTCCGAGAAGGCGTTCCGCGCGCTGGTCCGCACGCTACAAAACGCCGCTTCCGGCGAGCTCGCTGCCGGATACGCGTATCGAGGTCATTGGAAGAGCGTTCGCAACGTCGAAGAACGCACGCGCATCCGGCAGATCGAAGACGAGGAATGGCACCACCGCGAGCTCGTGATCGGTCTGCTGCGCACACTCGGATCGAAGCCGCGTCCGCTCCGCGAAGCCGTGTTCTGGACGATCGGCCGCATCCTCGGCGCCGCGTGCCAGGTCAGCGGCTGGTTCTTCCCAATGTACGGCGCCGGCCGCCTGGAACGGCGGAACATCGTGGAGTACGAAGATGCGGCGCACCACGCGCTCGCTTGCGGCCATCCGGAGATGCTCGACTGCATGCTCGAGATGGCCGAGGTGGAGTGGGAGCATGAACGCTACTTCCGGGAACGCGTGATCGGGCATCCGTGGACGAAGGTGTTTCGTCTGTGGAGCGAAGCGCCGCCGAAGGAATCGATCCGCGCGGCGTTTGAACGCGCGGCTTAGCGGCTGCGCCGATCCCAAAGCGACCAGATGACGGCGCCGATGAGCGCGCCGGCGCTGTCGGGAACGAGATCGCGAACGCGGCAGTGACCGACCGTCCATCCCTCTTCTACTTCGATCAGCACGCCGATGGCGAGCGTCGCTGCGGCGGCGATCATCAACGCGTGCGGCGTGCGGCCGAGCTGCGCTCTCGTCATCAGGAAGAACATCCCGAAGAGCACGATGTGCTTATAGTTCGTGAGCGAGAAGAGCGCTAAGTCGAGGCTGAAGCTCGTGTCGCACTCGGCGTGATGGAAACGGAATCCTCCGCTGCCCGGGATCCAGACGAATGCGAGGATGAGGAAAATCGCGTACGCCCATCGCGCGCCGCGCAAGGCGAAGACGGCGAGGACGATCCAGACGATGATCCCGAGCGCGAGCAGCATCGACCTGGCGACGATCGTACACTCCTCGCGTGCAAACGGTCATTGTCGAGACGCGCATCGCAGCCTCGCCGCAACGCTGCTTCGACGCCGCGCGCGACATCGATCTGCACGTCGAATCGCTCGCGCATACCGGCGAACGCGCCATCGCCGGCAAGACCTCAGGGCTGATCGGGCTCGGCGAAGAGGTGACGTGGCGGGGCCGCCACTTCGGGATCGTGCAACGGTTCACGTCGAAGATCACCGCGCTCGATGCGCCGTACTTTTTCCAGGACACGATGCAACGCGGCGCGTTCCGATCGTTCGTGCACGATCACTATTTCCTGGCCGAGGGTGACGCCACGCTCATGCGCGACGTGCTCGCGTTCTCTGCGCCTTTGGGGCTTTTGGGACGGATGGTGGAACGGCTCGCTCTTCGGGAGTATCTGCGCCGGCTTCTGGTCGGGCGGGCGGAGGTGATCAGGAGGGCGGTGGAAGATTAGTGGGTGGACTCGAGGCGCTCGACACGCGCCTGGAGATCGGTGACGTCGTGCTCGAGCGTGCGGACGCGACGCTCGATCTCGACGTGGGAGAAGCGAAACATCGCCTGCGTCTCGGCGAAGCCACGGTCCATTTTTTCGTCCAATCTGTCGACTTGCCGATCGACTTTCTCGTCGAGGTGGGAGACCGTCTCCGCCAAGAGCTGCACCTCGTGCTTCATGGCCTCGGTCGAGACGTCGAAGTGGCGCTTGATCTCCTCGGTCTGCTGCTCGAAGTGGCGCTTCGTCTCTTCGGTCTTCTCGTCGAGACTGCGCTTCATCTCTTCGGTCTTCTCGTCGAAATTGCGCCTCATCTCGGCAGCAGTCTCAGCAGCCAGCCGGCGCGTCTCCGCATGATCGGCGGCATTCTGGCGAACGAGGGACTCGTACTGCTGAGCCAGTGAGTCGCTCTTCTGCGCGAGGGCCTCGAGGGCCCGTCTCAGCTCGTCGTCCATCAACGTCCCTATTCTAACTGCTCGCCAGCACCTGCGATCCGTGCTCGCGGGTGTGCAGCTCCCCGATCCGTTCCCGGATCTTCGTGTCGATCCGGTTCACCGAGAACTCGCGGGCCACGCGTACGGCGTTCTTGATCGCCTTCGCATTCGAGCGACCGTGGCACACGATGCAGCCGCCTTTCACGCCTAGGAGCGGGGCGCCGCCGTATTCGGAGTAGTCCATCCGTTTCTTCAGATCGTCGAACGCGCCCTTCGCGAGCATGCCGCCGAGCTTGCGCACAGGGGAGCTCATGATCGCCTCGCGCAGCGTTCGGCTCACCATCTCCCCCAGCGCCTCGGAAGCCTTGAGGACGACGTTGCCGGTGAAGCCGTCGCAGACGACCACGTCGGCGTTGCCGTTGTAGACGTCGCGGCCTTCGGCGTTCCCGATGAAATTGAGGCCGGTCTCCTTGAGCACGCGGAACACCTCGCGCGTCAGCTCGTTGCCTTTCCCTTCCTCCTCGCCGATCGACAGCAGGCCGATGCGAGGCTCGGGGATGCCGAGGACGAGTTGGGCGTAGAAGTGGCCCATGACGGCGAACTCGCGGAGGTGGTTCGGCTTCGTGTCGACGTTCGCGCCGACATCGAGGAGGAGGGTGAAGCCTTTGACGTTCGGGAGGATCGCGGCGAGGGCGGGGCGGCTGACGCCTTCGATCATGCCCATGACCATGCGAGCCGACGTCCAGGTCGCGCCGGTGTTGCCGGCGGAAACGAAAGCGTCCGCGCGCCCCTCGGCCACGAGGTTCGCGCAGACGCGGATGGAGGAATTGCGCTTGCGGCGGAGCGGAGCGATCGCGGTGTCGTCCATGTCGACGACCTCCCGCGCGTCCACCAGCTCGATGCGCGCCGGAACCGGCGCGCCGATGGAGGCCAGCGTCTCGCGCATGACCTCCTCCTTGCCGACCAGGAGGATCTCGACCGCCGGATCTTCGGCGGTCGCCAGGAGCGCGCCTTTGACGATCTCGAGCGGCGCGTGATCGCCGCCCATTGCGTCCAGTGCGATTCTCGTCGTCGTCCCGGCCACCGTCAGCTCCCTCCGGAGACTAGAGGGCGTCCTTGACGTCGATGACTTCGCGGCCCTTGTAGAACCCGCACTTCGGGCAAACGCGGTGCGGAAGCTTCGACTCGTGGCACTGCGGGCAGGTGGAAAGCGACTTCGCTTTCAGGAAGTCGTGCGCCCGGCGGGTACGGGTGCGGGCCTTGGAATGGCGTCTTTTTGGATTAGGCATCGTCGTGCTCCTGTGGTTTCTTCAATGTCGCGATGTCGGTTCAGACATCTTTTTTCTTTGCCAGTTCGTCCCGAATCCCCGCCAGTGCTCCCCACCGCTCGTCGACGACCTTCTTCTCGCAATCGCACGTCTCGCGATTCCGGTTCGCACCGCAATGCGAACAGAGGCCGAGACAGCCCTCCTCGCACAACGGCTTCATCGGAACCGACAACTGGATCTGCTCGATGGCCAGGTCCCGCAGCGAAACCTGCCGCTCCGAGTAATACTCGACGTCGAGCTCCTCGGTATCGGTAATCTCGACCTCTTCAGTCTCGCCGGATGCGGAGGCCTCTGGACGGGGGCGGAATCTTACGTGAAACGCGCTCTGATTCGCAACGGGATACGGTTCGACGCAGCGCGAGCAGGTGAAGTCCGCAGTGAAGCTGGCCGTACCGTCCGCGATGTACTCGCCCGGCAGGTCGCCCTTCTTCGCCGTCAACTCCAGAAGAGTAGGTCCGACGCCGGCGACCTCATCGCGGTCGAGCTCGGACGCAGACACCTCGATCTCGGCCCGGTAGCTCTGCGGCCCGTGCTTGTCGATATCGTCGAAGTTGATGAATTCACTCATGTTGCTGACCCGGAGGGGTTGCGGATTCGGTTGTTTAACCTCGCACCTTCACCTTCAATTCCTCCACGCCGCCCGCCACCGAATCTGCCGCTTCAATCGCCTGAGCCCCCTCCAGCGCCCGGATCCAGCCGCTCAACTCCTTGGCCGATCGAAACAGCCGCGGCGCCGCGAATCGAAGGCCGGGACTCTCCGCAACCTGCTGAAGCACGGGAACGGTTCGCTTCGGGTCGATGTGGAGCGTCCAGACGTTGCCGGGCAGCGTCGGCGGCTCGAACGCATCCTCTAAATACAGGTCGATGCTCGACCGCTCGAATGCGACGAGCAGTTCCTGCCCGGTGTCGGCCGTCTCGATGCGAAAACCGAGGGCCTGGGTCGGGGCGACATCCTGAATGAACTTCTCGAGGACGGCGCGCTTCTCGTCCGTCGCCGGCAGGATGATGACCTCCTTCGGCCGCGGGAGCAGTTTGTCGGTCTCGATCTCGTACAACGCGATCGCGCCGCCCTCCTTTAATAATGTGGTGATCCGCGAACGAACCAAACGGTTGAGGTCGTCGAGCGCCTTCGGAGCCTGCGCGAAGTGCGCGGTGAGGAGGGCGGATTTCGGGTAGCCCCTCGTCGCCCCGGCCGTGATCGCCATCGGCGTTTCCTCCGCGACGGCGCGCGACGTCAGATTGATCTCCGTCGCGGTGACGACTGCCGACGTGACGGCCGGGCGTCCGATCGGCGGGAAGACGCCGCGGCCGCCTTTCTGCTGCACCGCGAGGATGTCACCGGGCGGCAGGGTGTTGGTCAATTGAAGGATGCGATCGAGGTCGGCGCTGTTGATCGTCGGCTCGCCGGTCGGGCCGAGGACGAGCGCGTCGTCGCCGCTGATCATTAGATACAGGCGGACGATCACGGCGCGGACGGGATCGAGGCGCAGCAGGTAACGCGTCCGTTTGCCGCTGTGCCATACGACGAGGTCGGCGTTGCCGATCATCCACGGCTTCGGCAGTTGCTGGTTCGCCGCCCACTTCTCGATCGCGTCGCGCGTGATCGCGTTCGCGTGCAGTTTCGCATCGAGCGCGGCGGCGGTCGGAATGAGCGCGAAGGCGTCGGCCGATGCCGGCACGTTCGCGAGCAGTGCGCGTTGTTCGGCGCTCAGCGGAAAGTGCACGCCGGCCGAGGTCTTCGGCGTCGTGACGACGAAATAGACGACGAGCGCGCCGATCAGAAGCGCGACGACGAGCACGATGATGACGAGCTTCTTCACCTGCTACTATCCGCGACCGTGTCTCTGCTGCCCACCCTGGCGGTCGTTCTTCACACTCTACGCCATGCCGCTCTCGATCGTTTGCGCCGCGCGTGGCACCGCGCATTCACGCGCGAGCGCAAGCTGCGCATCGGGGTCGACATCCGCCCGTTCTACGAGCCGCTGACCGGCATCGGCTGGTACCTCTACTATCTCTTGCACGAGCTGGCGAAGCGCGACGACGTCGAGCTCGTGCTCTTCGGCGACGCGCGCATCACGGATGAAGGCCCGCGCTTTCACGTCGATCTGCCGCCGAACGCGAAGCTGGAAGTCTTCGATCTACGCGGACGGCCGAAGTCGCGCTTCGCGCGTCCGCTCACCGCCGGCGCGTACGTGTTGCTCCTCGAGCTCGCCGACTGCGACGTCGTCTTCGGCGCGAACTACTTCCTCCCCCGCCTCATGAGCGCGATCGCGCGGCGCCGGGTCGTCACGGTGCACGACCTGACGTACAAGCGTTTCCCGGAGCTGCTACAGCAGGAGACGCTCGACAATCTCGACCGCCAGATGCAGCGCGAAGTCGCGCAGGCGAATGCGATTGTCTGCGTGTCCGAGGCGACGCGCGCCGATTTGCTGCGGTTCTATGAGATGGATCCGAGCCGCGCCTTCGCCATTCATTCGGGACTCGGCACGCCTCCAACCGAAGAGGCGATGGAGTTGCCGGCGCGCTACATCCTCTTCGTCTCCACCATCGAGCCGCGCAAAAACCTCGGCGTCCTGCTCGACGCATTCGCGCGATTGCGCGCCCGCAGCGTGTACGACGGCGAGCTCGTCGTCGTCGGTCGGATCGGCTGGAAGTCGGCATCGCTCGCGCCGCGGTTGAAGGCGCCCGGCGTTCGCCATCTCGACTATGTGAACGCATCGCGCCTCGCGTTCATCTATCGGAATGCCGAGGCTTTCGTGTTTCCGTCGATCTTCGAGGGGTTCGGGTTTCCGCTGCTCGAGGCGATGGGCCGCGGCGTGCCGACGATCGCCGCGCGTTCGTCTTCCCTCCCCGAGATCGGCGGCGACGCCGCGCTCTATTTTTCCCCGACGTCGGTCGATGAGTTGGAGGCGCAGCTCGCACGCTTGCTGACCGATCCGGCCTTGCGTGCGGAGCTCGCGCAGAAGGGGCGAGATCAGGCGGCTCGATTCCGCTGGGACGTGTGCGCGGCGCAAACGCTGGAAGTCTTGCGGCGCGCGGCCGGCCACGGGCCGGTGCACTCCGGCCACGGGCCGGTGCGCTGATTGGCCAAGCCTCGGCGCCGCTTGTCGTGTCATCCTGAGGCGCGTAGAGGGCGAAGGATCCGTACCTTCAGGCGCGGCGCAAGATCGGTACGGATCCTTCGCCCTCTTCGGGGCTCAGGATGACACTGAGAATTCTCATCGACGGTCGGCCGCTCGTCGGCCACCGAACCGGCATCGGCGTCCACACCGCCGAAATCGCCAGGCGCCTCGGTGGCCACCGGCTGATCGCGTCGCATGCGGCGATCGCCGATCGCGAAGGACTCGATGGGTGCGAGCTCCGTGTCGATGCCGCCCCGCTCGGTGTGATCTGGCAGCAGCTCGTCCTGCCGCGCATCGAGGCCGACGTCTTGTGGGGACCGCACGGAACGTTGCCGCTTGCAGGGGACGTCCCGGCGGTGGCGACGATCCACGACTTCACATCGATCACGATGCCCGGGCGGCATCGCATCCAGACGATCCTCTCGTTCAACCTCTTCATCGCGCAGAGTCTGACGAGGGCGAAGCGCGTCGCCGCCGTTTCGCGGCGCGTCGCCGAAGAAACCGTGCGCGGGTTTGCGATCGCGCGGACGAAGATCGAGATCGTGCCGAACGGCGTCGACGAGCTCTTCTCACCCGGCGGCGACGAGGGTGACTACATCCTTTATGTCGGCACGCTCGAGCCGCGCAAAGGGTTGGATGACCTGCTCGACGCGTGGCGTTCGCTCTCGCCGCGTCCGCGATTGATCCTCTGCGGGTCGGCGGGATGGGGAACGAAGATCGCCGACGAGGCGGGCATAGAGAAGACCGGCTTCGTCGATCGGGAACGGCTGCGAGCGCTCTATCGCGGCGCGCGGCTCTTCGTCTATCCGTCGCGATCGGAAGGATTCGGGATTCCGCCGCTGGAGGCGATGGCGTGCGGCGCGCCGGTCGTGGCGACGCGCGTCGGTGCGATTCCGGAGTACGCGGAAGGGGCGGCGCTTCTCGTCGAGCCTGGCGACCGCGACGGCTTGCAACGCGCGATGCAACGCGCGCTGAGCTCGCGCGCGTTGCGCGACGAATTGCGGCTCGCCGGTCCGGCGCGTGCGGCGGGCTATCGCTGGGATCGCAGCGCGCAGCTGATGAACGAGCTGCTCGCGGAGGCGGCGCGATGCGCGTAGCGATCGACTGCCGCAAGATCGGCGACTACGGCATCGGCACGTACATCCGCGGCCTTCTCTCCGCCCTCCGCGGCATCGACCTCGTCGCTCTCGGGCCCAAGGGCATCGCGCTGCCGCCGAACGTCGCGCACATCGAAGTCGACGCGCCGCATTACTCGATTCGGGAGCTGCTCGCGGTCGGGCGGGCGGCGGATCGGGCCGACGTCGATCTCTTCCACGCGCCGCACTACGTGCTGCCGCCGACGCGCGTGCCGTCGATCGTCACCATCCACGACCTCATCCATCTGCACCAGCCGCTGCGCAACCCGGTCGCGAAGGCGTACGCTCAGCTGATGCTCGGCCGCGCGGTGCGGCGCGCGGTGCGCGTGCTCACGGTGAGCGAGGCGGTGCGGCGCGATCTCATCGCGTTCGGCTGCGAGCCGGGGAAGATCGTCGTGACGCCGAACGGCATCGACGCGCGCTTCACGCCCGGCGACGCGCTCGACCGCGGCTACTTCCTTTATGTCGGCAACGACAAGCCGCACAAGAACGTGGGGCGTCTGGTCGAGGCATTCGCGCGCATCGGTGGGCGGTTGATCCTCGCCGGAGCGCCGTTCGAACGCTTTCGCGAGATTCGCGGTGTCGAGACGCGCGGCTTCGTGAACGACGACGAGCTCGTCGAGCTCTACCGCGGCGCGATCGCGCTCGTGCTGCCGAGTCTCGAAGAGGGATTCGGATTGCCGGCCGCGGAGGCGATGGCGTGCAGCACGGCGGTGATCACGTCGACGGCGCCGGCGTTGGTGGAGATCACCGGCGATGGGGCGTTGCACGTCGATGCGAAAGACATCGATGCGCTCGCCGATGCGATGCGCCGCGTCGCGACGAACGACGCGTTGCGCGCGTCGCTCGCGGCTCGCGGAGTGGCGAATGCGCGCACGTTCACGTGGGACCGATGCGCGTCGATCACCGCGAATGCGTACCTCTCCGCGTGAAACACCGTGGAACAACGGGTCCGCATTTCGATTTTGATAAACAATTGCTTGACAATATCCGTTATCGATCTCATATTTGGATCAACAAAATGATGATCGCCAAGAGCAGGATCAACATCCCACTCAACGTCGCAGGTCATCAGTCGTCTCTCCACTCCTTCCCCCTTCCGAATCAGTTCGCAAGTTTGCCGGCAATCGCCGGCGCTTTTTGCCAAGTAGGCGCGACCGGGAGGTCCCGTACGGCATGAAAGGTGGTGAGCAGAATGGCCGCATCGAAGAAGTCGTCCAAGGCTTCGACGTCGAAGAAATCCGCTAGCAGCAGCAAGAAGTCGACGAAGAAGGGTAGATAAGTACAAAGCATCGACTTTGGGGAGTCGTACTTCACGGCGCCGGGCAACCGGCGCCGTGTTTTTTTATGGTTGCCGGGCGACCGGCGACGTGTTTTCTTGTGGTTGCCGGGCGACCGGCGCCGTGTTTTCTTGTGGCTGCGAGGATGTAGGGCCGGCTCTCCAGCCGGCCGCAGTCGAGAGAGGTCGCGGCGGGCGTCGCCCGCCGCCTCATTGTTGACTGGGCCGGCTGGAGAGCCGGCCCTACATTTTTCGCGTTAACCTTCCTCACGTTCTTTCCGTAGTCACGGTCATGCGACCCCTCCTCGCCTGCGCCGCGTTTCTCCTCGCCGCCGCCCCCGCCCTCGCCGGCTTCGAGCAAACCATCCCCCGCGGCCGGGTGCGACGTCTCGTCGTCGACTTCCCGGCCGGCGAAGTCACGGTGCGCAACGGCGCGCCGGACCGCATCACGATCGCCGGCAAGGCCCGGCGCAAGAATGTCGAAGTCGACGACGCGAAGCTCGTCCTCAAAGTCGACGGCGACGAAGCGGTCATCTCCCGCGTCGGCGGCTCGCGCCTCATCAACTACTCCGTCATCGTCGAAGTCCCGCCCGGCATCGACGTCGAAGTCGAGACGCGCTACGGCGAAGTGAACCTCAACGGCTCCTTCGGCGACGTCGACGTCGACCTCCGCGCCGGCGAAGTCCGCCTCTCCACGCCCCGCGCGAACGTCAAGCAGCTCGCCGCCTCCGTCCTCGTCGGCGAAGTCCACACCAATCTCGGCGACCGCACCATCGAACGCGAAGGCGTCTTCCCCGGCACCACGCGTTGGGAAAACGAGTCCGGCCGCTCGAAGGTGAGCGTCCACACGACGGCCGGCGAGGTGCACGTCACGCTGTTGCGCTGACGAACGTCTCCGCCTCGTCGCGCGTGCGCACTTCGCCGCGCACCTGCGCCTCGAGCAACGCGCGCTTGATACGGCCGAGCTCGGGACCAGGCGGCAGATTCGTGAGCGCGGCGATCTCGCCACCGTTCAATAACGGGCGGATCGAGAAGTCGGGCATCGCGACGTCGGCATCGCGACCGAGGGCGCGGAGGGCGTTCGGCAGTTGTTGAGCGACGCGTTCGCCGGCGTCGTAGAGCGCGACGAGATCGTGCCGGTCGATGAGGTGCTTCATCGCGAGCACGTCGCGCAGAAGGATCTCGCTGAATCGCCAACGTTCGGCGAATGAGCGCGGATCGTCGAGCAGCAACGCATAGGCGCCGGCCAGCGAAACGTCTTCGCGGTCGAACGGCGGCAGCTCGCGGCCGAAGATCGGCACCTCTAACTGAGTTTCCCGCAGCAACCGCAGAGCGGTCGCGAACCGTGATGCGGAGAAGATCGCGCTCAACTCCCCTTCGATGCGCTCCGCGGCCGCGTTCGTCACCTTCTCCGCTCGCGGCACGATCGCGGCGAGCGTCGCCGGATCGATGGTGAAGTCGAGGTGCACCGCCATCCGGATCGCCTTCAACATCCGCAGCGGATCGTCGTCGAAATTCTTCGCATCGACCATCCGCACGAGGCGGCGTTCGCAATCGCCGCGACCGTCGAAGGGGTCCAAAACGGTCTTGGATGGAAGCGCAACAGCCATCGCATTGATCGTGAAGTCGCGGCGGGCGAGATCGCGATCGATGTCGCCACCTTCGATCGGCGCGAAGTCGTAGATGCGGTCGCCGGCCGCCACGCGCCACGCGTTGAGATGATCCTCGCGGCCGAGGCGGATGACTTTGTGGCGGACCGCCTGGGCGGCGGCGAGCGGATCGGGGCAGGCGACGTCGACGTCGGCCGGCTCGCGGCCGAGGAGGAGATCGCGGACGGCGCCGCCGACCACGTACGCGCCGGCGGCGGGCACGCGCTTCAGCGCCGGGAAGAGCCGCAGCAGCTCGTCACGCAACGACATTGCGGAGCGTGCCGATGCGCTCGATCTCGACCTCGACCTGATCGCCGGATGCGAGCGGCCCGACGCCGGCCGGCGTGCCGGTCAGAATCACGTCGCCGGGAACGAGCGTCATCACCGACGTGATGAACTCGAGAATCACATCGCACGGAAAGATCATGTACGACGTGCTGCCGTCCTGACGCACCTCGCCGTTCACGCGCGTCTGCAGGCCGAGCGCGGAGGGGTCGAGGTCGGTCTC
>JAFAVZ010000390.1 GCA_019242175.1 Acidobacteriota bacterium | reverse complement strand
AACCAGCAACCAGCAACCAGCAACCAGTAACCAGTAACCAGCAACCAGCAACCAGTAAACCAGCAACCAGCAACTTCTCGCGGCGGCGAATTGTCAGGAAGCGGCCGTCTAACTCTCCATGACCGCCCGCGTTCCCTCCGTCGCCGCCTCCGCGGCCGCGCTCGGCGCGGCGGTCCTCCCCAAATGCCCGCTCTGCCTCCTCGCCCTCGGGTCGGCCGTCGGCATCTCGTTCACCGGCCCGTCGCTCCGCGCGCTCTCGGTCGCCTTCGCCGCGCTCTCGTTCGCGATCATCGGCCGCCAGGCGATCGCGAACAAACGCTACGGCGCGCTCGTGCTCGCCGCCCTCGCCGCCGCGCTCCTCGTTTTCGCCCGGCTTCGCGATGCACCACCGTTGGTGATGTTCGTCGCCGCGGCGCTCCTGGCCGGCGGCGCGATCGTCGCGGGACGGATGCGGCCCGCGCGCGACTTTCTCTATCATTGCCGGCATGACTGCCGACCCAGCAAGTAACGAAGTCGATCCGCTCGGGAAGCGCCGCTGGACGATCCTCGCCGCCATCGGCATCGGGACGTTCATGTCGGCGCTCGACGGCAGCGTCGTCAACACCGTCCTCCCCTTCCTGCGCGAGCAACTGAACACCGACGTCGCGACGATCGAGTGGGTCGCCACCATCTATCTCCTCGTCGTCAGCGCGCTCCTCCTCGGCGTCGGCCGCGCAGGCGATCTGTACGGCCAGAAGCGGCTCTACGTCCTCGGCTTCGTCGTCTTCGTCGCCGGCTCCGCGCTCTGCGGTTTCTCGCGCAACGTCGGCATGCTCATCGGGATGCGCGCGCTGCAGGCGATCGGCGCGGCGATGCTCTTCGCCAGCGGCCCGGCAATTCTCACCCGCGCGTTCCCGCCCGAACGGCGCGGCCGAGCGCTGGGCGCGCTCGCCACCTTCACCTATCTCGGCCTCACCGTCGGCCCTGCCCTCGGCGGCTGGCTCGCAACGGCATACGGCTGGCGCTCGGTCTTCTACATCAACGTGCCGATCGGCCTGATCGGCATCGTGATGGCGTGGCGTTCGTTGCCGCACGACGCCGTGACCAATCGCAGCGAGACGTTCGACCTCCTCGGCGCGACGCTCTTCACCGCCGGCCTCGTGACGCTGCTCGTCGCGCTGAATCAGGGCCACGCGTGGGGCTGGCAAACGCCGCTCACGATCGGCATCCTCGTGCTCGCGGTCGTCCTCCTCGGCACGTTCTTCAACGTCGAACGGCGACGTTCGCAGCCAATGCTCGACCTCTCGCTCTTCGACGACCGCACGTTCAGCGCCTCCACGTTCAGCGCGCTGCTCAACTACATCTGCGTCTACAGCGTCCTCTTCGTCCTGCCGTTCCTCCTGATCCAGGGCCGGCACGTGACGGTGCAACACACGGGACTGATCCTCACCGCGCAACCGATCGTGATGGCGATCGTCGCTCCGATCAGCGGCGCGCTCTCCGACCGCATCGGCTCGCGTCTGCTCTCCGCGAGCGGCATGTTCGTCCTCTTCCTCGGCCTTCTCGGCCTGGTTTGGACGGCGAACAAGACGCCGGGCATGATCGCCGCCGCCCTCGCCGTGGTCGGCCTCGGCGTCGGGCTGTTCGTCTCGCCGAACAACAGCGCGCTGATGGGCGCGGCGCCGGCGCATCGGCAAGGCATCGCATCCGGCGTGCTCGCCACCGCGCGCAACCTCGGCATGGTGCTCGGCGTCGGCATCTCGGGCGCCGTGCTCACGACGTACCTGATCGACAACCGCTACATCATCGTCGCCGCGGAGGCAGCGCTCGGCACCGCGGCCGGGATCGCCGCGCTCGGGATGGGCGTCGCGATGCTCAGCGCACCCACTCGGCGCGCCGCTCGTCATTAGCGACCGACTCGACGATGAGCAACAGATCGCGCACGAACTCCGCGGCTGCGGCGAAGTCGATCGGCTGGCTCATGTCGTCGCTCGGCGCGTGATAGCGCGACTTCAGCCACGCCAACGCGAGCGGCCGCGCCTCGGCCGTCCGCTGTGACGTCAGCAGAATCGCCGGAATGCCGGCCTCGGCGAACGAGTGCTGATCGCTCGACGTGAACTTCTCCGGGAACGGATCGGGCACGACCTTCTTCCCTGCCGCCTCGACCGCCTTGCCCAGCGTCGACTTCTCCGCGCCGCGGCCGATGAGCGCCTGATACGGCCAGACCGAGCCGCCGTCGATGTTGATGTCCGCCACGATCGCGTTCTTCGGCACGGTGGGATGCGCGACGAAGTAAGCCGACCCGAGGTCGCCCGGCTCCTCGGCGGTGAAGGCGATGAAGAGGATCGAACGGCGCGGCTTGCGATCGACCATTGCCCGCGCGAGCTCGAGCAACGCCGCGACGCCCGACGCGTTGTCGATCGCGCCGTTGTAGATCGCGTCGCCGTCCACTGCCTTGCCGATGCCGAGGTGGTCGAGGTGGGCGGAGACGACGACGTATTCTTCGCGCAGCTTCGGATCGGAGCCGCGCAGGACGCCGATCACGTTCGGACTCGTCACCTCCGTGATGCGGCTCGTCTTGACGATGTGCACGCGCTGCGGCGGATCCTGGCGGATCGCGTTCGACGCTTCGAGCGCGATCCACGCGCCGTTCGACGGCGTGAAGCTCGGCATCCCGCGGATGCTCCGCTCGATTACGTCCCAGTCGCTGTCCTTCTCCGTGGAGAGCTGCAACAGCTTCTCGACCGATCCTTCGATGTCGAGCTTCGGCTCCGCGGCGCCGGTCATGACGTAGTCGCGCCCCGGCACCAGCACCGTCGTTCCCGATGCACGGATCAACTCGACGCGGCTCGCCGCTTCGTCGAGGTCGATGCGCCGGAACGGCACTTCCTGCCGCACGACCTCGAGCCCGCTGCTCGCGAGGCTCGCCTCGACATACCGCGCCGCGATCTCGTAACCCCTCGTGCCCGTGCCGCGCCCTTCGAGGAGATCGTCCGCGAGAAACGCCATGTGCGCGTGGAGGGCGGGCGGAGGGACGGGCGGAGGGAGGGCGGCGAAGAGGAACATGCCGCCGATTTTAGTCCGAATCGGACTATTCGTAAAACGTAGGGCCGGCTCTCCAGCCGGCCCAATGAAACAGGTCGCGGCGGGCATCGCCCGCCGCATCATTTGTTGACTGCGGCCGGCTGGAGAGCCGGCCCTACATTCACGACCGTCGCAACCCCACCGCCCCTTCCGCGGGCAGCTCGAGCAGCATCCGGTACGCGGTCACGTCGTAGTTCGGGTTGTTCATCACCCCGGCGGTGCCCATGAACAGGAGGCGGAAGAGGCGGTACATCTCCTCCCCTGCCTCGGCCACGATCTTCGCCTTGTTCTGCACCCAACGCAGCTGGCCGTTTTTGGCCCATAGGTAGTAGTTGCGGCGGTCATTCCAGAGCGCGCTGAGCTGCATCCGCGAGCGGTCGATCGCTTCCATCAGCTGGGGCATGTACGCCATGCGGAACGTGCCGGGCCAGATGTACTTCGTCACGAAGCTCGACGTCGCGAACGGCACTTTGCCCGATGCGAAATCGAGATACGCGCGGGCGCCGGGCTTCAGCAGCGAAGCGAAGCGCTCCATCACCTTCGGGTAATCGGAGAGGTCCTCGATCACGCCCATGCAGGAGATGCCGTCGAAGCGGCGGCCGGGCTCGAACGTGAAGAAATCCTGGTAGGTCGCGCGGGCCTTGTCGGCGAGTCCGAGGCGGTCGACGAGGGCGTTCGTGTAGCCGAGTTGGTCTTTCGACAGCGTGATCGCCGTGACGCGCACGCCGCGTTTCGCGCAGAACTGCGTCATCCCGCCCCACCCGCAGCCGATCTCCAGGAGCTCGTCGCCGGCGTTGAGGCCGAGGTTGTCGAAGGCGAATTGGTACTTGCGCTCGGAGGAGACCTCGAGCGTCTCCTCGTCGTCGAGATAGATGCCCGGCGTGTACGCGTGATAGTCGTCGTCGGTGGCGTAGAGCTGGATGTTCTTCGAGTCGTAATGCTTCGCGATCCACGAGGGATTCAGCTTCTTGCGCCCGACGAAGAGCGGCAGCAGCTTCCGGTTCAGCATCTTCAGCCAACGGTTGTCGTCGAAGAGCGCGTCGCGGAGCCACATCGCCTTCACGACGTCGCCTTCGATGTCGAGATCGCCGCGGACGTATGCATCGGCGATGTGCAGCTCATCCAACGATTTGAGCGCCGACAGCCCGTCGTTGTTGTGGATGGTCAGCTCGAATTCCGGCGCGCCGTCGCCGGCGCGGACCACGCCGCCGGGCGTCCGCACGTCGAAGCTGCAGGGAAGTTTCCCGGCCCGGGCGAAGAGCCGTTCCACGAAGGTCTTGATGGCCGCCCCCTCGCGCGCAGTTTCCGCGCCGGCAACCAGGGGATACTCGCTCGACATCAGCAGGTCCTCCTTACTTCATGATACCTGCTGAGAAGGCTCGCAACAGCCACGAACGACGTCGACGAGTGCGTCGAGCTTGATCGGCTTGCGGAGCACCGCGCCGACCATTCCGTAAGCGTCCGCGAGCGCCGCCTCGGGGGCCGCGCTGATGAGGATGATGCGTGACAGAAGCTCGGGCTGATCGCGCCGCAGGATCGCGAGAACCGTGGCGCCGTGGAGGCCGGGCATCACGAGATCGAGGAGGACGGCGTTGTACTTCTTCGCTCGCATCCGTTCCAACGCCTCGGTTCCGTTGGCCGCCTGATCGACGAGGAACCCCGCGCGGGTGAGCGCCGCCGCGCAGAGCCGGCGCACCGTTTCGTCGTCGTCCGCGCAGAGGACGACCGGCTGCCTGGCCCGATTCCAGGGCAAGGCTTTCCGGAATCGGCGCAACGTGTCCGCGAGCATATGCCGGGCTCAAGCAAGAAACGGTCCGGCAACGTAGGGACCGGCTTCAGCTGGTCCGGTCGCGCTGAAGCCCGACCCTACCTGGGATTGAGGTCCGTCCTCGTCGCGATCGGTATCATGCGCGCCTGATGCTCGATCCTCTTGTCGCCGCCGCTCTCGATGCTCACGGCATCGCTCACGAAACCCTCGCATGCGACCCGGAGCTCGCCGACACGGCGCAGTTCTGCGCGCATTACGGCATTGCGGCCGAGGATGCGTGCAACACGATCGTGGTGGCGAAGAAGACCGAGCCGCGGGAGTACGTCGCGTGCCTGGTTCGGGCCGACACGCGGCTCGACGTCAACCACAAATTGAGCGCCGTCATCGGTTTCAAGCGGCTCTCGTTCGCGTCCGCGGAAGAGACGGCGCAGCTGACTGGGATGCTGATCGGCGGCGTGACGCTCGTGGGCTTGCCGCCGGAAATCCCGATCCTCATCGACGAGCGGTGCATGGAGCGCCAAGGCATCATCCTCGGCGGTGGCAATCGTTCCAGCAAGATCCGCGTGGCGCCGGCGGCGCTGCTCGAGCTGCCGAACGCGCGCGTGGCGGACATCGCGAAGTCCGCTACTTGACGATCACCTCGATCGAGGCCGCCCATCCCACCCGCCGTCACGGTAGCCACGATCCGTAGGGACCAAGCCGAGTGCCGGGATGGGACGCAAGACCGGAGGTGTAGCCGCGACGACTTCAGGACGCATGCAACGTCACGTCGCGAAACGACACCACCATTTCGCCCACGTCGAACAGAAAACGATGCACGAAGGCTCCGTCGTCATCGATGTCGACTTCGTCTTGAAGGACTTCGCTCCCAACCGCGGCCATGCCTCGAAGGGAAGAGACATCTTCGTAGCGCAGGTCGAGATCGAAGTAGCCGCGTTGCCGATCGCCCACGCGGAGGGACAGCGACAGCGAGCGCTCTGCCCGCTGAACGTTCTTCACGATTGCGTCGTGCATCGAGAGGTCTGTCGCGAGCCGGCGAAGCGGAGCCGACAGGCGGTCGAGAAGGGTCGCGACGTGGTCCCGGTAATCCGAGATTGCCGCCTCGAATTCGGCATCGGACAGCTCGCCCTCGCTCCAGCTCCGCGTGAAGAATCTCATCGCCCGGAGGCTACGCTAACATCCTCCCCTCATGCCCACCGCCCCGCCGCCCGGCGATCGTCCGCTCAAGACCCTCGAGCGCCTCCTCTCCAAAGCCGGCCTTGGGTCGCGCAGCGAGGCGCGGAAGTGGATTCATGCGCGGCGCGTCAAGGTGAACGGGCGAGTGGTGGAGGATCCGGACAAGTGGGTCGATCTCGAGCGCGACGAGATCCTTTTCGACGACCAGCCGCTGCAGAAGCGCGCGAGCATCTATCTGCTCCTGCACAAGCCGGTCGGATTTCTCACCACGTACAAAGATCCCGAGGGGCGCAAGACGATTTACGACCTGCTGCCGGAGCGCGAGCAGTACTTGTTCCCCGTCGGGCGGTTGGACATGGACACCTCCGGACTGTTGCTCCTGACGAACGACACGCAGTTCGCCGAACGGCTCACGAATCCTGACTACCACGTGCCGAAAACGTACTTCGTCAAGGCGTCGAAGCCGTTGCGCGATGAACAGCTCGAGCAATTGCGCCAAGGCATCGAGCTGCGCGATGGGCCGACGCGGCCGGCGATCGTCGAGCGGAAAGGCGTTGCCGCGTTCGAGATCACGATCACCGAAGGCCGGAATCGGCAGGTGCGGCGGATGGTGGAGGCGTTGGACGCGAAGGTCGAGAAGTTGACGAGAATCGCCATCGGCGACATCGTCATCGGCGATTTGAAGAGCGGCGAGACGCGAGCGTTGACCGACGAAGAAGTGAGGAAGCTGAGGCGATGAAAAAGTGGATCGTGATTGCGCTATTGGCGGCGGCATGCGGGGGCAAGGCTCCGGAGACGAAGCAGACCGAAACGGCCGCAAAGCCGGCGACGCCGCCCCCGCCTCAGGCCGCGGAGGCGAAGGAGTTGATCGCGAGCTCGCCGGAGTTTGGCGACTACAAGTTCACCGACGCCGCGGTCACGATTCCGATGGCGAAGAGCGCGATGAACGAGCCGCAGCGCAAGAACGCCGACGCGCTCGAGAAAGCCGGCTGGGTCGCGTGGGACGGCGACAAGCTCGTCGTCAAACGCGAAGACAAACGGCTGCTCGTGCGGCCGAACGGCTCGTTGGATGTCGTTCCGTTGGGGAAGAAAGAGCTGCTCGATGCGAAAGCCGTCAGCAGCGACCAGTACGACATCAGCTGGCGCTGGGTTCCGAACGAGATCGGCAAGGCGCTGCAGTTCGACGAAACTCCGCAGCACGCCGTCGCCACGCTTTATTGGGACGGCGCGAAGTGGGGCGTGATGAGCATCAAATCCGAGTGAGCGCGAGCATCGTCACATCGTCGCCGGCTGGCGTGCCGCCGCACCACTCCTGCACGTGCGTCTCGATCCGGGCCACGATCTCCGTCGCCGGGGCTCCGTGCGCGCCGTCGAGCATCCGCGTCACCGGCGTGAGGCCGAGCTGTTCCTCCAGCGCGTTCTCCGCTTCGGTGACGCCGTCCGTGAAGAGCACGAGCGAGTCGCCGCGCAACAGGCGCACCTGCTGATCGCGATACTTCGCCGTCGGAAACAGGCCGACGACCATGTCGGTGATCGTGAGCGGACGCGCGCCGTCGTTCGAGATCACGAGCGGCGGCACATGGCCCGCGTTCGCGTAGTCGATCACGCCCGTCGCCGGATCGAGCACCGCCGCGAACAGCGTCGCGAACTTCGACGGCGCGGTCTTCGGCGCGATCGTCTCGTTGATGCGGCGCACGAGCTCCGCCGGCGTCGGATCGTTGCGCGTGTAGATGTCGAACGCCGTAGCCAGCGACGCCATCACGAGCGCCGCCGTGATCCCCTTCCCGCTCACGTCCGCGATCACGAAGTAGATGCGTCCGCTCGGCCGCACTACGACGTCGTAGTAATCGCCGCTGACGGTGCGGCAAGGCTTGTTGCGCGCGGCGAAGAGATAGCCGTCGAGCTTCGGCAGCTCTGCCGGCAGAAGGCGGCTCTGGATCTCGTAAGCCGTGCGCAGCTCCGCGTCCATCCGCGCCTTCGCCGTCGCTTCTTCGCGCAGCCGCGTCGTCTCCAACTTCGCCGCGGCGAAGCGCGCGAACTGCGCGATCAGCTTCAGATCGCTCGCCGTCACGAGGCCGCGTTGCGCGAGGAAATCGAGATAGAGCACGCCGAGAACCGTGTCGCGCACGAGGAGCGGCGCGCACACGGCGGAACGGATCTGTTGCCCGATGAGCGACTTCGCCTGCGCCAGCTTCTCGTCCGCGCCGGTGTCGACGAACGAGATGACGCTGCGTTCCTCGATCACTTCGCCGAGGAGCGTTTTGCTGATCACGAGATCCGTGGAGTCCGATGCGTCGCGGCGGCGGAGATGGACGTCCGTGAATTGCCCGTTCTCGAGCAACGCGAGCGCCGCGCGCGAGGGATCGAACACTTCGACGACGCGGTCGAGGATGAAGTCGAACAGCTGCTCCTGCGGCCGGTCTTCGATGAACTCCACCGCGAGATCGGTGAGCACGCTCGTTTTCTCGCGCTCCCGCCCCATCACCGTTTCGTCGAGATCGCGCGCGCGGATCGCGATCGCCTTCGCCTGCGACGAGCTGTCGACGGAGATCAGCTGCGACTGCGCGGTCGTCGCACCCGACTCGAACACGACCTCGGTGTCGCCGAGGCCGATGCGATCGCCGGGCTTCAGCGCCGCCGGCGCGGTCAGGCGGACTCCGTTCAGCAACGTGCCGTTCACGCTGCCGAGATCGCGCACCATCCAATGCCCATCCTCCAACGTAATCTCCGCGTGATGGCGGGAGAGGAAACGGTCGCGGATCGGCACCGAGCACTCGACGGCGCGCCCGAGGGTGATGGTCGGCGGCGGGAACGAGACGTGGCGGGGAGGGAGATTCGGTTGATGAACCGTCAGCTGTGCATTGGGCACGGCGCGCGATTATAGGGTTCAGGCGCGGTAAGATGGCGCTTACATCCTCACTTCAGTAAAGGAGCCGCGATGCGCCGTATCCTCTTCGTCCTCCTTCTTCTCTTCCCGGCGTACCTGCACGCGCAGATCACTACCGGCAATCTCTTCGTCGTCGTGACCGATGCCACCGGAGGCGCGCTTCCCGGCGCGACGGTCACCGTGAGCGGCGACGGCCCGCCGCGCATGCAGGTGACGGATACGCAGGGCGGCGCGCGCTTCCTCAGCATCCCGCCCGCGACTTACAAGGTCAGCGTCGAGCTCGTCGGCTTCGCAACCGCGAACGTCCCGAGCGTCGTCGTCCACCTCGGCAAGAGCACCGATCTGCCGCTGCAGCTGAAGAGCGCGCAGGTGAACGAGTCGATGACCGTGACCGCCGCGGCGCCGACGATCGATCTCGACACGACGGCGGTCGGCGCGAACTTCGACCAACGTGCCATCGAGACGCTGCCGACAGGGCGCAACTACTCATCGATCGCCCAGGTCGTTCCTGGCGTCTCCTCCGACGCGAATCCGTTGAATGCCGCGCAGTCGACGATCAGCGTGTACGGCTCGTCCGGCGCCGAGAACTCGTTCTACATCGACGGCGTGAATACCACGAACATGGAGTACGGCTTCCAGGGCAAGGAGCTGAACTTCGAGTTCATCCGCGAAGTCGAGGTGAAGACCGGCGGCTACGAGGCGGAGTTCGGCCGCTCGACGGGCGGCATCATCAACGTGATCACGAAGTCGGGCGGCAATCAGTTCAGCGGCGACGTATTCGGATACGAAGACAACGATTCGCTGCAATCAAACGCGAAGGCAGTCGTCTCGACCGGCGGCACACAAACCGGTTTCACGC
>JAFAVZ010000335.1 GCA_019242175.1 Acidobacteriota bacterium | reverse complement strand
CGCGACTACTACCTCGCCGAAGCCGAACGCCTTCGCAGCGAGTTCGACAAGTCATCCGAGCTCGTGGAGAAGCTATCGCTGGGGCGGAGCATCGAGTCGTTCCTCGACCGCGCTGCGGAGTACGACCGGCGGGTGGCGGAGCGGGGGTAGTTTCCTAAGTGGCCACGTGCCGCAGCCGCACACCTTTCTCGCCTTCGTCCTCGCCGTAGTAAGCCGTGAATATCAATGTCGCTCCGTACTCGTGGACGATCTCGAGAGACGCGGCATCGATCTCCACGTGTCCGGCTTGGCCGTCATAGAACACTGCGATGTCGAGCTCGATTTGCAGATCGGCCGGCAGTTCTGACCGCAGTTGCCGCAGTTGCGTCGGTAGAAGCATCGTCGCCAATGATCGGAGATGTTCGTTCACCGACGCGTCGGCGCGTTCGCCCGAGTCGAGAATCCACGACGTTTGCTCATGAGGCCCCTGGAAGTGCTTCCGTCTTGCGCCGTGCGGAACGTCCCCACGACTGACACCGCGCGAAGGTCGTATGCCGAGTGCTGCTGTCACGTCGGATAGTCTTCCCGACGCCGTTCGGAGAATGAGAGCCACGGCGAGCTCAATCATTGCGGGCCTCCGAGGCTCGCTTCGTCTTCATCCGACGGGTTGAACCAGCACGATCCGCACCTGCCATAGCCAGTCGGCGTCCCGATGTGTCCACTTGGGAGCTTCGTGCGCCGAGAGGCTGACGCACGAAAGGAGTGCGATGGCGAGGCCGAGCGGTAAATGCGTGCGGCCAATCATCACTCATCACCAGAAACACGAAAGCCCGCACCAGGCGGGCTTCTTCGCTTTGCTGCTTGTCGATGATGAAAAAAGATGGTGCCCAAGGCCGGACTCGAACCGGCACGGGTTTCCCCACACGCCCCTCAAACGTGCGCGTCTACCAATTCCGCCACTTGGGCTGGCAAAGAACCAACTGCAGGGATCTTACTTCTTAACGGGGGCTGCCGGAGCCGGCTTCGACGTCTGGCCGCTGAACACCGAGCTGCGCGGGCGGGCCTGAAGGATGGCCAGCGAAAGCGAAGTCAGAACGAACAGGACGAAGAACGCCGTCGTGAGCTTGTGAAGCAGAGTCGTCGCGCCACGCGCGCCAAAAGCTGTCTGCGAACCGCCGCCACCGAACGCACCGGCCAGATCCGCACCCTTGCCCTGCTGGACGAGGACGACGAGGATCAGGAAGATGCTGATGATGACGTGCAGAATGACCAAAACGATTGTCATGGAATCTCCGGTACCGCTGCCCAAACCAGCCGGGGCGGGAGATTCTTCCCGGAATCGACTCGGGAGTCAAGCCATCAATTCGGGCCGACTGAAGTCGGCCGCTCGATCGTCTCAGCGGAGCATTTCGGGCCGGCTGAAGTCGGCCGCTCGATCGTCTCAGCCGAGCATTTCCTGGTAGATCGAGCCGAGCGCAGCCGCGAACGGAGCGGCCGCAAATCGCCGTTCGAACAGCGCCCGTGCCGCCCGCTGCAGACGCGTGCGCAGCGCCTCGTTTTGCAGCGCCTCGCGCATCGCCAACGCGAGCGCGAACGCATCACCCGGCGGGACGAGCAGCGCGTCTTCGTCGGTCAGATCCTCGCGCAGGCCATCGACGGCCGAGGCGATGATGGCGAGGCCGGATTGGAGCGCTTCGAGGATGGCGAGCGAGCCGCTTTGCTCTTCGCGTGACGGCAGCACGAAGATGTCCGCTTCGTCGAGAAGCGGCCGGACGTCGGGAACGATGCCTTCGATCCGGACCCGATCGCTCAACCCGAGTTGTGATGCGAGTGCGCGATGCTCCTCGATCAAAGGACCGCCACCGATCAGGCGTGCGGTGAACGGGACGTCGAGCGAGGCGAGCGCGCGCAGGAACACGTCGTTTCCTTTTCGCGGCTCGTGACGCGCGATGCTCACGATGCGCGTTCCGTCGCCGCGCGCCGCAGGTGGACGCTCGAAGAACGCCGACTCCGCCGCGTACGGCATCACGCGGCACGCAACGCCGTGACGCCGTTCCACGAGCCGCGCAACCGATTCGTAGTTCACGAGCACGACGCGTGCAGCGCGATACGCTCGCCGTTCCCACGACTCCACCACCGCCCGCACCCACCACGACAGCGCCGTGAATCGCAGTCGCTGCGGCAGCGAGTACGACTCCGCGCCGCGCACGTGCGAAAGCGCTTCGTCGCGATACGTCGTATACGAGCTCTGGACGAGAATCGCGTTCTCGAGACCGACGGCCGCGATGCCCCAAACGCCGAAGCTGTGCACGAGCAGCGGCGCGCGGCGTCCGCTCGCGAATCGCGCGATCGCCGCGCGAAGGGGGCGTGCGTGCAAAGCGGCGAGCATCTGTCGGAACGGGCGATACGGCGACGCGACGCGATGCAGCACGCCGATCTCCGTCTCGCGCGTCGACGACGTCGGCGCGACGCAGAACAGGTGCGGCGTGAATCCGGCCAGCATCGCCGCACGCGCGTAGCTCCGCACGTAGCTCGAATGCCCGCCGCTCACCTCGTCGAAGGGATCGCGGCCGGCGATGAAAACGACGTCGGTCACTCCGCTCCCACGACCAAAGCGCCTTCCCGCACCCGCGCGACTTCGCCTGCGACGTATGCGATGTCTTCCGCCGTGAGCGCCGGCCCGGAAGGCAGATACAACCCGCGCCGGCAAAGCTCCTCGGCCACAGGGAACTGCTGACCGCGAAACCGTTCGCGGTAGATCGGCTGCACGTGGATGGGGATGAACATCGAGCGCGTCTCGATGCCCCGCGCGGCGAGCGCGTTGCGCAGCTGGTCGCGCGTGCAGCCGAAGCCGTCTTCGACGAGCAGCGAGTACATCCAGAAGACGTTCTTCACGTCTCCATACTCTTCGGGCAGCGTGAGTCCGGGCACATCGGCGAGCGCTTCGGCGTAACGATGCGCATTGCGCCGGCGCGCCGCGACGAGCGACTCCATCCGCTCCGTCTGCGCGAGGCCGATCGCGGCCTGCATGTTCGTCATGCGGTAGTTGAAGCCGACGTACTGGTGCCAGAAGTGGCGATCGGCGGAGAACGCGTGGCCGCGCAGCGAACGCGCGAGCGACGCGATGCGCTCGTCGTCCGTCACCACCATCCCGCCCTCCCCTGTCGTCACGATCTTGTTCCCGTAAAACGAGAAGATCGCGGCGTCGCCCAAGCTGCCGACCGGGCGGCCGCGGTAGAGGGCGCCGTGGCCTTCCGCCGCATCTTCGAGCAGCCAGAGATCGTGCTTCTCGGCGAGCGCGCGGAGCGGATCCATGTCCATCGGATGGCCGTACGTGTGCACGGCGAGGATCGCGCGCGTGCGGCTCGTGATCGCGCGCTCGACGAGCGAGACGTCCATGTTCCACGTCGTGCGCTCCGCGTCGACGAGCACGGGCGTCGCGCCGGTGTACGTGATCGCATTCGCCGTCGCGATCATGGTGAACGTCGGAATGATGACTTCGTCGCCAGACTCGAGACCGATCGCGGACAACATCAGATGGAGCGCCGCGGTGCCGCTGCTGCAAGCGACGCCGAAGCGACAGCCGACTTCGCGGGCGAAAGCTTGCTCGAAACGCGCGACGAACGGCCCTTCTGACGAGATCCAGTTCGTCTCCACGCATTCCGCGAGGTAGCGCAGCTCGTTGCCGTCGAGCAGCGTGCCGGCGACGGGGAGGATGCGTTCGCGGCCGGGCGGAATCTCGACTCGCGGCTCGGGGCCGGGAAGCATCTCCTCCAACGCGAGCATCTCCTGCGGCGACAACGACGACGGCTTTTTCAGGCGACTCCCTCCACTGCTGACGATTCCTGGAGCGGCTCGGCAATCCAACTCGCAAGCGCTTCGCCGCGTTGGCGCATGACTTCGATACGATCACTGCGATCGGCGCCGAATGATGCCGCATAGATCGCGGCCAGACGCTCGCGCACGAGCGGATCGACGTGCCGGAGATACGCAGGTCGATATCCCGGCGCCGCGGCAGCCGGCACGCGAGCGAGACGGCGACGAAAGCGGACGAACCGTACGATGCCGAGGAGGCCTCGCGCTGTGAGCGGCATCTCTTTCGCGACGCGCCAGAGCGGCGTTCCGACGATCGAGCGTACCGTTTGCGCGTGCAGCTCGAACGCCACGCGCTCATTCGGCAGCTCCGACTTCGGCGCCGTTCGCGGTTCCCATCCGCGCATCGTCCCGATCAACTTCCGCAGATCGATGCCCATCCGGGACGGCGACTCGCCGATCGCCAGTGACGCGAACGCGATGCGCAGGCATTGCGAACAACTGCTGCACGTCGCCTCGTTCGGACCGACGCGCCAGCAGGAGTACTGCAGGTCGGCGAGATCGGGATAGCGTTGCCACAGAAGCTGCTGCACCTGTTCGCTGCGCAGCGGCGACGTGAGCGAGCCGTAGCGCATTCCGAAACGCGCGAGCAGCGCCGCGACCGCGTCCTGCGTCGCCACCGAATACATCGCATGCGGATGCTGCACGGTCCGCCCATCAATCTCCACGTTCTCCTGCACTTCGGCTTCGGAGGCGAGGAAGAGATGCGTGGCGCCGTCGGTCCAGGCCGCGGCGATGAGCGACGCGAGATAGAGAAAGGTGTCGACCAGCTCGTTCGTCGCGACCTGGTAGCCGACGCTCGGCGGGAAGTCGTTCTTCCACGACGCGCGGTAATCCGACTCGACTTCGAGGAGGCGCAGGTTCGCGCGCCGCGTGGCGATCGAGCGCAGCACGTGGCGGCGCCGTTCGGTGATGTGATCGTAGAGCGGCGGCATCGGCGACGTCGTCGTCACGAGCAATACCGACGGCACGAGCTCGGAGAGCAGACCGGTGGTGAGCAGGCTGTCTTTCCCGCCGCTGAACGCGACTGCACAGCGTCCGCGATCCGGCAACGGCGCGATCTCCGCGAGCGGCGCGCCGTCTTCCACGATCTCGATCGAGCGGGCGAAGTCATCGCCGCCACGATTGCCTTCCAGCGTCGCGACCGTCGCATCGAGTAAGCGGAGCCAGAACTCTTTCTCGCCCGCGCCGAGGCGGATGGGGAGATGGATGCGGCAGGGGCGAAGGAGGACCCAGTGCGGATGGAGTGCGAGCATGGCGAGCAGCCAGAGCACGCGCTCCGGAAGTTGCGCCGCGTTCTCGACGCGGAGGTGGAACGACGTGCGCTGATGCAATGCCCTTTCGGGCTCGACGCGCCACGCGAGCTCGATGCGGTCGCCGTCGACGCGCGGCGATTCGATGCGGATCTCGTGCATCACACGAGCCTCCACAGCTTGTTGCGCAGGCGCCAGTAGCGATCGGCGAGCTGGTACCAACGCGAGGAGCGCATTTGCAGGAACTCGCGGCGCAGGAAGAGCGACTCGAGGCCGCCGTCGGTCCACTGCGCGGCGACCCAGTCGCCGCCCTTGAGCGTCATCAGCTCGAGCAAGATGCGTGCGGCGCCGACGTCGCGGCCACCGTCCGGCAGCTGCAGCTCGGGAACGAAGCCGAAGAAGTCTTCCATCACCAGTCCGTGCCGTTCGTAGAAGCGCGCAATCGGCACGAGGAAGTCGACGGCGCGCCCGATCTCGGCAGCATCCGATCCGCGCCGTTCCTTCGTCTCCTGATGATGCAGTACCAGCGCGTCGGGCGCCGTGCGGAACGCATGCGGCAGCGCGCGCGTGATGCGGTACGACCACTCGTTGTCTTCGAAGTACGTGGACATGCCGAGGTCCAGAGGGAAGTCGGCGAAGAGATCGCGGCGACAGGCGAATGCGGTGCCGCCGAGCCACGCGCTCGTCTCCGGCGCGAGCAACGCATCGAACGGCGCGTCGCGATGTCGGGCAACGAAGCGGATGACACCGTCGCGCACTTCGTACGCACCGCCGCAGAACTGCAGCTTTCCGTTCGGCAAGACGATGCGCGCGCCGACACCGCGCAACTCGGGATCGCGATCGAGCGCGTGCACGAGTTGCTCGATCGTGCCGGGAAAGACTTCGGCATCGTCGTCGACGAACGCGACATATTCGGTGTCGCTGCTCTCCGCGCCGAGCTGCCGCGCGCCGACGCAACGGAGGTTCGCCTCCAGCTGCTGCAGCTCCGCGAATGGATACTGCGCACAAACGCGCGCCAGCTCCTCGCGCACCGGAGCCGCGGAACCGTTGTCGATCACGCGCAGCTTGAACGGAATGCGCACATGTGCAGCGAGCGACGCGATGCAAGCCTTCGTCTGGTCGATGCGGTTGTACGAAAGGACGATCACCGTCACGCGCGGTGCGCCGTTCGGAAGCGCCGGCAAGCGACGCAGACTCTCTTCACCAAGCGCGGTCAATCGTTCGCGCAGATTCTGCGGCGCGGTCGCCGGAGCAACGGGCGTGATGACCGGCGGTAAGTCGACGACCCGCACATCGGCGAGCGCGTACTTTGCGATCGCCGGGATCTTCGCCGTCGCCGACGGATACGCGACGACGCGTTTGCCGAGCATCGCGGCCGCGATCATCACGTGCGCGCGATCGGTGTGCACATCCGCGTGACGCGCGATCGTCCACAGCCACTCGTCGAGCGATTGCAGCTCGACGGAAATGTCGCGATTGTCCGTCGCAATCGGCGCCCGCCCACTCGCCTCCGCATCGCCGCGGAACGCATGCAGCACGCCGCGGCCTTCGATCGCGTACGGGGAGAAATCGAAGAAGAACGCGGTGTCGTGCGCGAGTCGGCGTTCGTTGCAAATGCCGCCGAGCGCGCGGAACGAATCCTCCTCGCGCGCGAACACGATCGCGCGCGTTTCGAGCAACGCGTCGCGCACGACGTCGACCGAGACATCGAAAGAAGACGGCAACACGATCACGCGTTCGTAGCGCGCGGCGAGTGCGCGCAGCGCGGACGGCATCACCTCGTGGTACGGATTCGACCACGCGCCGCCGCCCATCAGCACCGCCAGCCCGCCGCCCGACCGCAGCGCCTCCGCGATCGAGAGCTCGCGATACGGCAGCGAGGCGAAGAGTCGGCGTGCGCCGGCGGCGATGAGCTGGTCGCCGAGGTTGCCGGGAGCGCGCACGAGCGTGAAGGGCTCGGATGCATGCAGTTCGCGCAGGATCGCGCGTCGGCTCGCCTCGACATTCGGGACCATGAAATGGACGGGCCAGTCTAACGCGCTCATGCCCCGAGCGCCTCCAGTCGGGCCAGGATCGCCTGTGCCGAGTGCGCCCACGACATCGTCCGCCGGACGCGTTCCGCCGCCCGCCGCCCGCGTTCCCGCGCCTCCTCCGGATGCTCGTAAACGCGGCGCAGCAGCTGCGCGAAATGTTCCACGTCTGGCTCCGCCCACGACGCGCCGGCGTAGTACGGATTCGCGCTTCCCGTCGGCACCACGCCGCGGATGCGCAGCGGGTACGAATCATCGGGATCGAGCAGCGCCGTGTGTCCGCCCCAATCCGTGGCGATCGCCGGCAGACCGCAAGCCATCGCCTCGACGAGCGGCATTCCCCACCCTTCTCCGCGGCTCGGCGAAACGAAGCAGTCGGCCGAGCGATACAGCGCCGCGAGCTGGTAGTGCGGGATCTCGCGGTTGTGGATGAAGTGAATGCGCCCGCCCTTCTCGTCGAGCTGCATCGCGCGGATGCGGTTCGGCACGTCGACGGCCGCATCGCGATCGATGATCTTGCACACGAGCACCGCCGGCTCCTCGCGCCGGAACGTCGCGTTGAACGCTTTCAGCAGCAGCTCGGGCGCCTTGCGGCTGCTCCATTCAAAGTTCGCCAGGAACACGAATTCGCCGCGCGGATTCGGCACGCGCGTCGCGCCGGGATGGAAGTGATCGAGGTCGACGCCGAGGGGGATGACGTGGATTGGGCGGGTAACGCCGCTCGCGAGGAGCGTTCCGCGGTTGAACTCCGTCGGCGTCCACACCTCGTCCATCGCGTTCGCCTGGCGCACCCAATCGCGCGGGATGCGATCGACTTCGAGCATGGTGAAGCCGATGCGGCACTGCGCACGATTCGCGTGGAACGCATCCGCCTGCGCGTAGGTCACACCGACCCGCGGCTTGTCGGCCACGCGCCGGCGACGGATCACATCCAGCAGATGGTCGCCGGACATCCCGCGATCGGGCGGCACCGTCGTCCAATCTTCGTAAGCGTACGAATACGTGAGCCGCACGCCCGCGGCGTCGAGCTCGCGCATCATTGCCCGGCAGCTCACCGAATAGCCGCCCGGCAGATTCATGATCGATTGCCACGTGAGGTCGCGCGTGTAGCGCGCCTCGAGCCGCTCGCGCCAGAGGTTGCGGAAGATCGCTCGGCTGCGTTCGTAGATCGCGACGCGATACGAGTCGTCGCCGCGGGTCGAGCCGTGCTCGTCGTGCAGGATCGTCACGGAGCCGCAGCACACGATGCGATAACCCTTGGCCGCGGCGCGCAAGCAGTAATCCGTGTCTTCGAAATACGACTCGAACTCCTCGGACAACAAGCCGACGTCGCGCAGCACCTCGCGTTTGAGATAGGCGCACGCGAAGACGATCCCTTCGACGTCGCGGTCGCTCGCGTATTGGCCGAGGTTCGTCTCGAGCGCGCCGATTTGCTCGCCGCGGCAGTCATCGGCGCGGATCCACGTGCCCGCATGGAGCAGCCGTCCGTCGCCGAGGATCATGCGGCAGCCGACGATGCCGATCTTCGGATCGGAATGCGCGCATTGCCGAAGCCGATCGAGCCAGCCGACGTCGAGGATCTCGACGTCGTTGTTGAGAAGCAGAACGTCGTCTTCTCCGGTCTGGCGGATCGCGGCGTTGTTGCCGCGCTCGAAGCCGAGGTTCTGCGCGTGCGTGAGGACTTCGATCCACGGAATGCGCGCGAGCTCGGTCGCCGTCTCATCCGTACTGCCGTTGTCCACGACGATCACGCGCACCTCGCGCAGATCGGTGAAGCGTTGGATGCTGTCGAGCAGGCGGCGCGTCAGCGTCCAGCGATTCCAGGCGAGGATGATGATGGAGACGCCGCGCATCACTTGCCGGGATCCGCCGCCACCTGGCGCCAGAGCTCATCGAGCACGGCGAGGATCTCCGCGCGTTGCAGCTCGGTCGTCGAAGGCATTTCATCGAGCTCGCGCAGCCACGAAGGTCGCGACGTGTCGAGTGCGGAAACGAACGCGCGGAGATGCGCATCGGGCAATCCATCCACGACGGTCACCAGCAGCGCGCGCAACTCTTCGAGCTTGCGGCCGCGCGCCTCCGCCAGCGCACGCCAGTACGCGGCGACGTCCGTCTCGGTCTTCGTCACCATTTGCGCCCGAGGAATCTTCGAAAAAGCTGGGCCACACGCCAGGGGCGGGAGCGCTCCATCGCCGTGATGTGTCCGCGCAGCGCCTCGCTCTCTCCCTCGGCCAGCGTGAGCTTCGCCTCGAGCGTCCGGTTCATCGAAACGAGTCGCCGGGCCTCGGCGCGCAGAAGCTCGCATTCGAACTGCAACGCCTCGTGATCTGCCAGGAGCCGCGCTTCCGATTCGGACATGACCGTGTCCGGTCAGGATATCAGCGGACGGCGGCTTCGACGACGCCGGCGTCGGTGAGGACGTCGGTGACGGCGTCGATGACCGCGGCCGAATCGGTGTCGCGCGCGACGGCGCGCACGGACGGGAATCGGCTGCCATCGAAACCGCGCAACTCCGTCGATGCGAGCGTGCTCAACTCCCGCCGCAAAACGATCGGCCGATCCTCGGCCGAAATGGGACGCGAGGCGCGCGAGAGGAAGGGATCGGGAAGGAAGCCGATGTAGAGCGGGACGCCGTTCGGCGCGCCGACCGTGTCGACGGTGATGGGCAACCGGCACGGCGCGAGAGGAAACGCCTCGGTGGCGGCGAGGAGATGACGGCCGGCGTCGAGGAGACGGCGCAGCAGCGCGAACGGCGAGCCGTCGGCGATGCCGCGCACGAGCTGGTCGCGCACCGATTCCTCCGTGCGCACGATCTGCCAGAGGCGCCACATGCCGTCCCCGCTCGCCGCGAGCACGACCGCGCGCGGTGCGGAAAACCACCGCTGCCCGCTCGCATGCATGCGCGCCCATTCGATGAGCGCGCGGCGTCCGAGATCGGCGTCGCCGTAAACCGCCTGGCGCGGCGAGTGGAAGCGCCAGCTGGGCGTTTCGCCGACCCAGTCGCCGTTCGGCAACGCGCGCGGAACGAACGACGTCGCACATGCCTCGAGCAGCAAGACGCGGCCTTCGACCGGCGGCCAGATCATCCCGGACGGAACGTTGTGATCGGGCACCGAGGGGATCGCCGGCTCGACCGATTGCGCGGCGCGTTTGGCGGTCGCGCGAAGCTCGGCGTCGACGGTTTCCTGCAACGCGGACCATGCAGCCGATGGCTCGTGCGTGTCTTCGACCGTCGCGATCACGCGCTGGTCCGACTCGCGTTGCTCCATCTGCTGCAGCAGCTCGTCGCTATTCTGCACCTCGGGCGACTTCACGGTCAGCTGGTGATAGCGAAGCTGCTCGCGCACGCGGTCGAGCGCGAGGCGCACGGCGAAAACGAACGCTTCGCGCACGCCCAGTCCGCTCGTCGCCACGGACTCGAGCACCGCGACGCCGGTTTCCGGCAACGCAGCCTTCAGCGTTGCCATGTCCACGGCGCCGGGGACGTCGCGTTTGTTCGCCTGCACGATCACGCCGACCGGCGGACCCGGGACCTTGTCGAGCACCGCGCGCATCTGCGTCATGTAGGCGCGCGTGGTCTCGACGGCGTTCTGATTGCTGTCGCTCACGAACACCACGACGTCTGCCGACTCCAGCAACGCGCGGCGCCGATGTCCGAGCACGGTCTGGCCCGGAACGGTCACGATCTGGCAGCGGATCTGGTGGCCTTCGAACAGGCCGCCGGTGTACTCCACCCAGTCGAAGAAAAGCGTCCGTTCTCCCGCGACGCGAGGAGAGGTCATCGGGCGCGCCAGACTTGCCGACAGCGCCCTCAGACTGGTCGTCTTTCCCGCCACCGGCGGGCCGTCATAGACGATGCGGATCACGACCGCGTTCTGTTCGACGTCCAGAACCGCCAAAACCAGGTCTCCGTTGAATTAGGACGTCAGGGTCGCGACGTGCTTGTTGACCGCGTTGCGCACGATCGCGAGATTCGTGCTGGCGCGATCGGCCGCGAGGTAGAGGAAGGTGTGTCCACCCGGGAAAAGCTTGATGAGGTGGAGCTGGTCGCCGAGGGTGAGGAGCATGTCCTCGAGCGTCGTCTTCAGACCGAGGGCTTTCACGATCTTCAGCTTCTGCTTCACCAGCTCGCTGTTGTAGGCGCTGGCGACGGCGAGGTCGAAGTCGGTACGGGAGGTGCGGGCGGCGAGGGTCATGCCCGACTCGAGGTCGACGACCGAGGCCGCGATGAAGCCGGTCATCTCCCCTTCGATGCTGCGGATCATGTCATCAAGCTGCTTTTCGGTGCTCATGGTTCAGTCCTTTCGAGAGTTCTTGTCGCAGACGCCTCAGGCGATCTGCATGTTTTTTTCGATCTCGCCCAACTGGATGCGGGCCATGGCGAGATTGGAGCGGGTCTTGTCGAGAACGACGTAGATGAACAGCGCGTCGTTGCTCGCGCAAAGACGGATGATGTGGTACTGCTTGCCGAGAGTGATGAGGATATCCTCAATCTGATCGTTGAGGTTGAGGGAGCGCATCGTCTTGCGCTTCGCCCGCACCACTTCCGTGTTCCCCGCGGCCGCGATCTCGATGTTGAGCCCCGCGCCGCCTCCGATCGAGCCGAGCATCATCCCGCTGCTGCTGTCGACCACGCACGCCCCGACCGCCCCTTCCGACTGCATGATCTTCTCGAGTGACTCTTTGACGTTTGCCATACTTCTCCTGTCCTTTCTCTGCGGCTTCGCGGGGAACGCACTCCGGTTTCTGCCGCATGAACCGGACGCCAAATGTTGCGTTTAGTGAACCCTCAACCCAGCTCCTCGGCCACCTTCTCGACGGCGCGCCGGACGAGGGCCAGCTGCGCGGCCGTCGCGTCGACGGCGACGTGCAGCATCCTTCCCTGGCGCAGCGGCCGGATGAGGTGCACCTGGTCGCCGAGGGTCCAGAAGCAGTCGAGGACGACGCTGCGCCCGCCGAGAGCGCGCATCGCCTCCGCGTGAAGGCGGAACATCTCGAGAAGCGCCGGGCCGATGTCGCCGAGGTTGAATCCGAGCGGGGACTTCTGCGCGATCAACTCCCCCTCGGCATCGAAGAGGGCGACGGCGCGAAGGCCGGTCAGCTCGTTCGCCAATGCGTCGAGCGCGTGGGTGGCCGGGCCTGGATCCTTCGCCGCCTCGTCGAGCCGGCGGCAGCCTTCCATCAGGACGTTCTGCCAGGAGACTTCGATGGAGCGGATTTCCGAGCGCGCGTTTGCGTCGAGCGAAAATTGTCCGTTGTGCCACTGGAGGAGGCGATACACGGCTTCCTCTCCGATCTCCTCACCGCAGATGGCGTGCACCATCTCGCCGTGATCGAACCAGATCGTGCCCCGCTCCGCGCCGCGGCGGATGGTCAACGCGCCGTTGGCCAGGGAGACGGTGTAGATCTGGATGAGGTCGGGAAGCAGAGGAAGGGAGATCGCGCCCGAAAAGCCTTCCGGGCGTTGAATGAGCTCGACGTCGCCCGCAGCGTGCTTGAAGCCGCCAGCAGTGGGCTCGGGTGGAGCTTGGTCGAAAAAATCCAGAGTACGTGCACTCACAACAATGGAGGGATCGCCAGAAGCATATCTATCTATATTCCAGTTATTTGCAGTGGACCCAAGCGGATGGTACGAGGCCTTCACACCGGCCGCAAGGCCTATCATCAAAATCCGACATGACAATGTAGGCTAAAGCCGGTACCGCCCGCCGAGATTGACCGCGCAAGGATTGCGACAACCTCTGGGGGCATTGCACAGCTGTAGTTGCAAGGCTTCCAAGAGTGTCGGCTAAGGGGTAGCCGGTCGACGCCGCCTGGGCGGAGCGCTACCACTGGCCAAAATTGATGGAGACTGCTTCCAACTTATTGAATTTCCTGCATCATCCCGGGCTTCGATACGTAAGTCGATGTAGCCTTCCGCGGCCGTCGCGGCGGCCAGATCGACGCGAAGGATCGTTCCCGCCGGAATGTGCCCGAGCGTGAGGAGCGAGCCGTCCTCTTCGTCCAAAACTACCGCTTGAAGATCATGCCAACTTTCCGTTCCATGCGGCCGCCAAGCCACCCGGACGCCTTCCGCCGGCAGGTTCCGAACGGCGACTTGCGGAAGGTTGAAATCGGCGATGGCGAGGTGCAAAGCGGATCCGTTCTCGACGCGCAAGGAAGTAATCGTCGGCGCGGTCAGATCGGCAGGCTCGGAACCGAAGACGACGTCCAACTCGCCCACCGACGGCTGCCCGCCGACATGCAGCGAGCAGTTCTCGGCATGGAACCGATTCCGCGGCGCGATCGGGATCTTCGTACTGATCGTTGGCTCTGCGATCGAGCCCGCCACTTTCAAGTTGCCGTTCTTGTCGAAGAGCGTCCACTCCGTCACGGCCGGC
>JAFAVZ010000263.1 GCA_019242175.1 Acidobacteriota bacterium | reverse complement strand
AAGAATCGAGCGGATCGTTTCGCGACGTCGCTCGCGCGTTGGGGCATCGCGAAGGGCGACCGCGTCGGCATCATGCTTCCGAACTGTCCGCAGTACCTGATCGCGACGTTTGGCATCCTCCGCCTCGGCGCGATCGTCGTGAACGTGAATCCGCTCTACACGCCGCGCGAGCTCGCGTTGGTCGCGGCCGATTCCGGGATGCGCATCCTCGTCGCGCTCGATGCGCTCGCGCCGATGGCGAAGAGCATCAAGACCATCGAACGCGTGGTGATCACCTCGGCCGCCGAGTACAGCGCCGCCGCGTCGCCCTGTCCGGAGATCGAAGGGATGACGCGTCTCGCCGATGCGCTGCAGGAGGTCGAGCTGCCGACCGTGACGATCGACGCCGAACGCGACGTCGCCGTGCTGCAGTACACCGGCGGCACGACCGGCACGCCGAAAGGCGCGATGCTGACGCACTACAACATCTTCGCGAACGTCGTGCAGACCACCACGCTGCACATTCCGGCGCTGCGCCGGGGCGAAGAGCGCTATCTGCTCGTCATCCCGTACTTTCACATCTACGGATTCACCGTCGGCATGATGGCCGGCACGTGGCTCGGCGCATTGCAGATCCTCATCCCGAAGTACGACGTCGACGCATTGCTCAGCGCGGTGCGCGACTACACGCCGACGTACTTTCCTGCCGTCCCGACGATCTACATCTCGATTCTCAACCATCCGAAGGCGCTGGAGTACGGCATCGACCGCGTACGCGCCTTCAACAGCGGCTCCGCGCCGCTGCCGCTCGAAGTGCTCGACAAGTTCGAACGGATGACGGGTGGCACGTTGAGCGAAGGCTACGGATTGTCCGAGGCTTCGCCGGTGACGCATACGAGCCCTTCGCTTTCGATCCGCAAACCGGGAAGCATCGGCATTCCCTTACCGGATACCGATCAGAAGGTCGTCGACCTCGACGAGGGCGTGCGCGAGGTTGCACAGGGCGAGGAAGGGGAGCTTTGCATCGCCGGGCCGCAGGTGATGCTCGGCTACTGGAACAATCCGGCCGAGACTGCGATAGCGTTGCGCCTTCACGCGGACGGCCGCACGTGGTTGCACACGGGCGACGTCGCGCGCATGGACGCGGACGGCTTCACGTACATCGTCCAACGCAAGAAGGATATGGTCATCGTCTCCGGCTTCAACGTCTATCCGACCGAGGTGGAGGAAGTACTTTTCTCGCATCCGGCGGTGCTGGAGGCGGCCGTGATCGGCGTTCCCGACGCGTACCGCGGCGAGGCCGTGAAAGCGTTCGTCGTGCTCAAGCCGAACGCGGAGTGTTCGATGGACGAGCTGCGCGCCCACTGCGCGCAAAACCTCGCCGAGTTCAAACGCCCCGCGCACATCGAAGTGCGCGAGTCGCTTCCAAAGTCGGCGGTGGGGAAGGTGTTGCGAAGGGTATTGAGGGAGTAGTTGCTGGTTGCTGGTTACTGGTTGCTAGTAGGGGACGTCCGCCGCATACCGGGCAGCTACGAGCAACCAGCAACTAGCAATCAGCAACTCGTAACAAACAGGAGAACTGATGCCTCACACCATCACACGAGCCGTCGTCATCGGCTCCGGAACCATGGGCGGCGGCATCGCCGCGCATTTTGCGAACGCCGGTATTCCGGTCTATCTGCTCGACATCACCAAAGACGTCGTGAAGGCGTCGTTCGACCGGATGAAGAAGAACAAGCCGGCCGCGTTCCACACCGCGCGTACGGCGGACCTCGTCACGATCGGGAGCCTCGACAAGAACGAGGCGTGGATCGCCGAGGGGGATTGGATCATCGAGGCGATCGTCGAGAACATCGATGCGAAGCGCGAGCTGGTCGCGAAGATCGACAGGCTGCGCAAGAAAGGCAGCATCGTCTCTTCGAACACATCGGGCCTGCCGATCGCGAGCATCTCGTCCGAGGCGTCCGAGGATTTCAAGAAGCACTTCATCGGGACGCACTTCTTCAACCCGCCGCGTTACATGAAGCTGCTCGAAGTGATCCCGACGCCGGACACCGATCCGGGAGTCATCAACTTCGTGCGTGAATTCGCCGAGTCGCGCCTCGGCAAATCCGTCGTGCTCTGCAAAGACACGCCGAACTTCATCGCCAACCGCCTTGCCTCCGTCGGCGGCGCGACGCTCGTCGATTTCGCGCTCGCGAACGACTACACGATCGAAGAGACGGACTCCATCGCCGGCCCGCTCATCGGCCGGCCGAAGACCGCGGCGTTCCGCCTGCAGGACCTCGTCGGGCTCGACATCGCCAGCGCCGTCGCCTCCAATCTGCACGGCCTCATCCCGGACGACGAAACGCGCGACATCCTCGCGTCGCCGCGCGTCGAAGCCCTCCGCAAATCTCAAACCGACAAAAATCGCCTCGGCGATAAAACCGCGCAGGGCTTCTACAAGAAGGGCGGCAAGGAGATCCTCTCCGTCGATCTGAAGACGGGCGAGTATCGCGCGCGCCTCGAGCCTTCGATTCCCTCGATCGCCGAGGGGCTGAAGATCAAGTCTCTGCCGGAACGGCTGAAGTTCGTCCTCGCGCAGGACGACAAAGCGGGCGCGATGGCGCGGCACGTCGTCTACAACGCGCTCGGCTATGCGTCGCGCCGCGTGCCGGAGATCAGCGACGACTTGCCGTCGATCGACCGCGCCGTGCGCTGGGGCTTCTCCCACGACTTCGGCCCGTTTGAGACGTGGGACATCCTCGGCGTCGCCGAAACGGTCGAGGCGATGGAGAAGAACGGCGCGAGCGTCGCGCCGTGGGTGAAGGAGATGCTCACCGCCGGGAACACGTCGTTCTACCGCGACGGCAGGGTCTACTCGCCGGTGTCGAAGTCGTACGAGCCGCTGCCGCACGACGCGCGCGAGATCGACGTCAAGACGCTGCCGGTCGTCCAGGAGAACAAGAGCGCGAGCCTGCGCGACATGGGCGACGGCGTCCTTCTCCTCGAGTTCCACTCGAAGATGAACACGCTCGACGCCGACATCCGCGCGTTGCTCAACGAGTCGATCGACGAGCTGGAACGCGGCGATTGGAAAGCGCTCGTGATCGGCAATCAGGGCGCGGACTTCTGCGTCGGCGCGAATCTAAAGAACGCAGGGTCGGGCTTCAGCCCGACCGGACCGGCTGAAGCCGGCCCCTCCGAAAAGAACGTAGGGTCGGGCTTCAGCCCGACCGGACCGGCTGAAGCCGGCCCCTACATTCGAGCCGCGGAAGACGCCGTCAAAGCCACGCAGGACGCGCTGATGAAAGTCCGCTTCGCGGCGAAGCCTGTCGTCACCGCCCCCTTCGCCCGCACCCTCGGCGGCGGCGCCG
>JAFAVZ010000632.1 GCA_019242175.1 Acidobacteriota bacterium | reverse complement strand
CTGGTCATTCTCCTGTCGGCTCGATTAAGCCACTCATCCATATGCGAAATTCCAGCCCGGAATTTGCGCGCCGGACGCCGGCTTACAATGCCGGAAATGACTCGCCTGAGGCTCGCGCTCCTGTTCTTCTGCGCCCTCCTGACGGTCGAGCTCACTCTTCATAACCATTCCCTATTTCCGAGCGACGGCAGCTCCGCCGCGCTCGCCGCGCAGGAAACCAGCTGCCCCGCCTGCGTCACCACCTCCGGCAACCTGACCATCGCCGCTCCGTCGCTCCATGCGCCGGTGAGCATCGCGCGCGCGTTCGTCGCGCCGATCGTTGCCGACGCCGAGCTGGGCGAGCCGCTGGCCCTTCCCTCCCGCGCCCCACCGCAGGCGTAGTCCGCCTCTCCGCTCGCCGTACTCGTCGTTTCCCGGAGGCGATCCATGACCCGTTGCGGTCATTTCCTGCGTTTGCTCGTCATCGTCTGCTTTGCCATCCCTCTTTTCGCCCAGACCACACCCGACCCGCGCATCCAGCAGCTGGAGCAGAAGCTCGATGAGCTGATGCGTCAGGCGGCGGCGCTGCGTCAGGAGCTCGACCAGCTGAAAGGCGCCGCCGCTCCAGCGCCGGCTCCGTCCGACGACCTCACCCAAGTGGACGTCGTGCCCTCCGCACCCGCCGTTCCAGCAGCCGCGCCGACAGAGACCGCCGAGTCCGCGCCGCCGCCTTCGCTGACGGACGTCGCGCCGGTCAACAACGCGCCGAATCCCGGCGCCTCCAAAGTCTTCAACCCCGACACCTCGGTCATCGGCAACTTCCTCGGCCACGCCGGCCAGAGCAACCGCTTCGAGAACGGCCTGCCCCTCACGGGCCTGCGTCCGCAAGGCGACCCTCGCGATGCGTTGAATCTCGACGAGGCGGAAGTGGCGTTCGAAGCGTTCGTCGATCCGTACGCGAAGGCGAAGTTCTTCTTCTCCGGCGGCCCGGACGGCTTCGAAGTCGAGGAGGGCTACGCGAGCTTCGTCAACCTCCCGTACGACTTCACGGCCCGCGCCGGCAAGTTCAAGGCGGACTTCGGCAAGGTCAACACCTGGCATCCGCACCAGCGCCCGTGGGTCGACGACCCGCTCGTGATCCACAACTTCTTCGGCGACGAAGGCCTCAACGGCAGCGGCATCTCGCTCAGCAAGATCTTCCCGAACCGCTTCCACACCTACGTCGAGGGAACGGTCGACGTGATGAACGGCAACAACAGCGTCTTCACCCGCGACAAGTCGAGCGACCTCACCTACCTCGGCCACCTCAAGGCCTTCCGCGATCTCACCGAGAACAGCAACGTGGAGATCGGCGCGAGCTACGTGACCGGCAAGGCGTTGATGGCAAGCGCTGACGACAGCGCCGGCGTTTCCGCGCGGCGCGACGTCGCCGGCCTCGACGTCACCTATCGCTGGAAGCCGCTCGAGCAGGGGCTGTATCGCTCGCTGATCGCTCGGAGCGAGGCGTACTGGGGCGACAGCGAGCATTCGTCGCGGATGTTCGGCATCTACGGCTCGCTCGACTACCAGCTCGGCCAGCGCTGGTTCACCGGCATCCGCCTCGACTCCTCGGATGCGCAGCCGTTCGTCTCCATCGCGAACGGGACGGCGGCGCGCGTCATCGATGACGCTACCGACCGTGGAGTCTCCGCGACGCTCACCTTCTGGCCCTCCGAATTCAGCCAAATCCGCGGCCAGTTCCGCCGCACCCACTACGGTTTCGTCGACAGAACGTTCAACGAAATCCTCTTTCAACTGCAGTTCGCCATCGGCGCGCATGGCGCGCACACGTTCTAGGAGAACCATGAGACGCATCCTCATCCTCGCCACGCTGCTGTTCGCCACGGGCGCCTTCGCCGCGCCGCTGAAAGTCGTCACCACGATCTCCGACCTCGCCTCGCTGACGAAGGAAGTCGGCGGCGACCGCGTCGACGTCCAGTCCGTCGCCCGCGGCTATCAGGACCCGCATTTCGTCGAGCCGAAGCCTTCGTTCCTGCTCCTGCTCCGCAACGCCGAATTGCTGGAGGTCGTCGGCCTGGAGCTGGAGATTGGCTGGCTGCCGCCGCTCCTCGACCAGAGCCGGAACAACAACATCCGCCCCGGCGCGAAGGGCTATCTCGACCTCTCGAACGGCGTCGAGATCCAGGACCGTCCGACCGGCACGGTGAACCGCTCGATGGGCGACGTGCACCCGCTCGGCAATCCGCACTACTGGCTCGATCCGGCGAACGCCGTGCGCATCGCCATCCAGATCGAGAAGAAGCTCGAGGAGCTGCGTCCGGCCGACGCGCCGTATTTCCAGCAGCGCCTGAACGACTTCAAGGTCCGCATCAACGAAGCGAACAAGCGCTGGACCGCGCAGCTCGCGCCGTACCGCGGGGCGAAGATCGTGACGTACCACAACTCCTGGCCAAACTTCATGCGCCGCTTCGGCATCAACGTCGTCGGCTACGTCGAGCCGAAGCCGGGCGTGCCGCCCTCGCCGTCGCACACCTTCGAGCTCATCAACATGATGAAAGACCAGAAGGTGAAGGCCGTGATCATGGAGCCGTACTTCGACGCGAAGACGCCCCAGTCGATCGCCGAGCGCAGCGGCGCAAAGCTCGTCGTCCTCTACCCCTCGGTCGGCGGCGCGAAAGACAGCAGCACCGACGATTACTTCAAGCTGTTCGATTCCAACGTCGCGAAGCTCGTGGAGGCGCTGAAGTAAATGGATTTGTTGTCCTTCCTGTATCTCCCTTTTCTGGCCGGGCTCATCCTCACCGGCATCCACGCCTACCTCGGCGTCCACGTCGTGGAACGCGGGGTCATCTTCGTCGACCTCTCGCTGGCGCAGATCGCCGCGCTCGGAACGACGAGCGCGTACCTCGCCGGCCACGACCTGCATAGTCCGGTCACGTACTTCTGGTCCCTCGGCTTCACCATCCTCGGCGCGGCGATCTTCGCCCTGACGCGCGTGCATCGCGAGACGCGCATCCCTCAGGAGGCGATCATCGGCATCGTCTACGCGGTCTCCGCCGCCGCGGCGATCCTGGCCATGAGCAAGGCGCCGGAAGGGACCGAGCATCTGAAGGACATGCTCGTCGGCAACATCCTCACCGTGTCCCCGGGCACGATCATCAAGACAGCGATCCTTTACGCGCTCGTCGGCATCTTCCACTACATCTTTCGCCGCCGTTTCCTCGCCGTCTCGATGGGCCAACAGATCCCGAACCTCAAGCTCTGGGACTTCCTGTTCTACACGTCGTTCGGCTTCGTCGTGACGTCGTCCGTCGCGATCGCCGGCGTGCTCCTCGTCTTCTCCTACCTCATCGTTCCGTCCGTTGCGGCGATGCTGTTCGCGCAGTCGATCGGCAAACGCCTCGCGATCGGCTGGACGATGGGCGCCATCGTGAGCGCGCTCGGCATCCTCGCGTCGTTCCAATACGACCTGCCGACCGGCGCGACGATCGTCTGCACGTTCGGCATCGCGCTGCTGCTGATGGCGATCGTGTGGGCCATCCGCCGCCCCCGCTTCGCTGCGTGAGTAAGGCCTCTGCAATGTAGGGCCGGCTCTCCAGCCGGCCCAGCGTCGATATTGGGCCGGCTGGAGAGCCGGCCCTACGTTCTTTGATCCTAAGGAAGACGCCAAATGTCGCCGAGCCGTGGCCAACAAGCGCAGCGGGCCGTGCCCGCTGGCACGCGACTCGCCTACCTCATCCGTATGCGCGAACGCCGAAGGTTCCCCCGCCCGCCGCTCTGGCTCAATCTCGGGCTCCTCATCCTGGCCGGCGCCCTCTTCGCCTACGCCAGCAATCAGCGCAAATCCCTCGTCGAAAAGACCGCCATCCTCTTCAAGCCGACCGCGAGCTCGCCGGCCGAGGTGAATCGGATTCGCGGGGAGCTGGCGGATATGGAGGTGAGCCAGGCTCAACTGTCGCGCGAGCTCGACGGCCGTATGGACTATCTCCAGGCCGTGCAGAGCGCCCAGTTTTACCTCTCGATCGACACCCAGCATTCGAAGCTGCAGCTGCGCCTCGGCAAAGACGTCGTGCGCGAGGCGGACGTCCAGATCGGCGAGTCGAAGACGATCTCGGCGAAAGACGGACGCAAGTGGACATTCGTGCCGCTCAAAGGCGGTTTCAACATCCAGAGCAAAGAAGTCGGCTACGCCTGGCGCGTGCCGGAGTGGCTGTACGCGATGAACAACGAGCCGATTCCGTCCGATCGCCCGACGATCGAGAACGGCCTCGGCAAGTACGTGATCTTTCTCCCTGACAACTACGTCATTCACTCGCCGCCGTCCGCCGAGAGTCCACTGAAGGGGCCGAAGCCCGGCTCGTTCCTCGTCTCGGAACAGGACCTCGCGGCGATCTGGCCGCGCATCACGAAAGACACGCGCGTCTACATTTTCTAGGAGACCTCGAACATGCCTCGCTGGGTTGGATTGCTCGGATCGTGGGCGCTTTTCGTCCTCGCACTCGGACTGGCCTCGTTTGCCGCCGCGGGCGAGTGGATCAACATGCGCGACGCGCGGCGGCTCGACCGCGTGGCGGTGATCGACAAGATGATCGCCGACCGTTCGGGCAGCAAGGCCGAGGAGCTGCGGGATGCCGCGGCGCAACGGCAGGCGCAGCTCGACGCGATGCGCTCGAAGATCGACACCGTCGCCAAACAGTCCGAGGAGGCGCCCGATAGCGGTCGGACGATCATCGTTTCGACGGCCGAGAACAAGGTGTACATGCGCGAGAACGGCGTGCAGGTCTTCGAGGCGCTCTGCTCCACGGGCAAAGGCACGACGCTCGCCGTCGACGGCAAAACGCTCGTGTTCGACACGCCGATCGGAAAACTGAAGATCAAGTCGAAGGAAGAGAATCCGAAGTGGGTGCCGCCCGACTGGCACTACGTGGAACAGGCGCGCAAGAACGGCATGCGCGTCGTCCGCCTCGGCGCGAACAGCTCGATCGACGCCGACACCGGCCAGCCCGCGACGAAGCAGAGCGAAGGCGTTTGGGGCTGGCTCAGCGGCGGTGGCGGAAGCTCACGCACGCTGAGGCTGAAGGGCAATACGGTCGTCGAGGAAAGCAACGGCGTGGACCGCGAGCTGCCGCCCGGACAGATGATCGTCGCCGGCGACACGATCGTGATCCCGCCCGTCGGCACGCCGCAACGCCAGTTCGACAAAGTCCTCGGTCATTATCGTCTCAACCTCGGCGACGGCTATGCACTGCACGGAACGCAGGAAACGGACAAGCTCGGCCAGTCGGTCTCGCACGGCTGCGTGCGCCTCGGCGACGCCGACATCGAGCACCTGTATCAGGTCGCGCAGGTGGGCGACTCAGTGATCATCTACTGAGCCGGCGATTTCGTGGATGTCTCGCACCGTCATGGTGCGCTGCTGCCCGCGCTTCTCGCCGCCGCTGTATTCACGCGTGGCCGTGACGGAGATCCGCATGGGGAAGCCGTGAATCGTCGGGGCGCTCGCTGAGAGCGTCTGGTCGATGCCGTCGATGCCGGTGAAGAACGGCAACGCGCCAAGCCACGGCAGATGGACGCTCTCATCGGTCTCGATCTCGACGTTCGCCGCGCAGTGCACACCTTTGTGCGCCGCACGCTTCTCGATGTAGGAGAGCTTCCCGACGTACCTGTGCGTCGCCTTCGCTTCGGTCGGGACTTCGTGGAAGGACCACGTCACCTGCTGCGCCGTCGCGTCCGAAC
>JAFAVZ010000486.1 GCA_019242175.1 Acidobacteriota bacterium | reverse complement strand
TATCCGAACGTCCTTTACGCGCTCGACCTCACGAAGCCCGGCTCGCCGACGAAGTGGACGTACCATCCCCATCCCGATCCCTCGTCGCAAGGCGTCGCCTGTTGCGACGTCGTCAATCGCGGCGCTGCCTTCGCCGACGGCAAGGTGATCATCAACACCCTCGACAACCACACGATCGCCGTCGACGCCGCCACCGGCAAAGAGCTCTGGAACACGCTCCTCGGCGATATCAACAAGGGCGAGACGATGACGATGGCGCCCTTCGTCGTGAAAGACAAAGTGCTCGTCGGCAACAGCGGCGGCGAGCTCGGCGTCCGCGGCTGGATCACGGCGCTCGACGTGAAGACCGGGAAGATTGCGTGGCGCGCGTACAACACCGGCCCCGACGCCGACGTGAAGATCGGCCCGAACTTCAAGCCCTTCTACCCGATGGACCAGGGCCGTGACCTCGGCGTCAAATCCTGGCCGTCCGACGCCTGGAAGATCGGCGGCGGCACAGTCTGGGGCTGGATCTCCTACGACCCGGAGTCGAATCTCATCTTCTACGGCAGCGGCAATCCCGGTCCGTGGAATCCCGACCAGCGCCCGGGCGACAACAAGTGGACGTGCGCGCTCTTCGCCCGCGACGCCGACACGGGCGAGGCGCGTTGGGCGTATCAGCTCGGCCCGCACGACCTGTTCGACTACGACGGCGTCAACGAGTCGATCCTCCTCGATCTCGACATCAACGGCGCGCGGCGCAAAGTCCTCGTGCGCCCGGAGCGCAACGGCTACGTGTACGTGATCGACCGCACGAACGGCGAGGTGCTCTCCGCGCAGCCGTACGGCTACGTGAACTCGACGAAAGGCGTCGATCTGAAAACCGGGCAGCTGATCCCGGTCGAGGAGAAGCATCCGCACACGGGCAACGTCGTGCGCGACATCTGCCCCGCATCGCCCGGCACGAAAGATTGGCAGCCGTCGGCATTCTCGCCACGCACAGGCCTCGTCTACATCACGCACCAGAACCTCTGCATGGACTTCGAAGGCGTCGAGGCGAACTACATCTCCGGCACGCCGTACGTCGGCGCGAACGTGAAGATGTACGCCGGCCCGGGCGGCAACCGCGGCGTCGTCACGGCGTGGGATCCGGCCGCGGGTAAGAGCGCGTGGGTGCTGAAGGAGAACTTCCCGGTCTTCAGCGGCGCGTTGGCGACGGCGGGGGATGTCGTCTTCTACGGGACGATGGACGGCTGGGCCAAGGCGATCGACGCGCGCAGCGGCAGGGAGCTGTGGAAGTTCAAGGTCGGCTCGGGCGTGATCGCGCCGCCGATGACCTACCGCGGGCCGGACGGCAAGCAGTACATCGCGTTCCTGGCCGGCGTCGGCGGCTGGCCCGGCGCGGTCGTCGTCGGCGATCTCGACACCCGCGACGCCACCGCCGCCCTCGGTTTCGCCAACGCGATGAAGGACCTCAAGGAGGCGACGACGAAGGGGGGCATGCTCTATGTCTTCTCTCTCTAGAGCGCTGCTCGCGCTTCTGGTCTTCGCCGGCATCGCGAACGCCGCGCAGCTGCCCGCGTTGCGCGTTTGCGCCGATCCGAACAATCTTCCCTTCTCCAACAACCGCGGCGAAGGCTTCGAGAACCGCATCGCCCAACTCGTCGCCCGCGACCTCGGCAAGCGCGTCGAGTACGTGTGGTGGCCGCAGCGCCGCGGCTTCCTGCGCCGCACGCTGAACGCCGACCAGTGCGACGTCGTCATCGGCTTGCCCAGCAACGTCGATCTGGCGCTCGTGACGCGTCCCTACTATCGGTCGGGCTACGTGTTCGTCTCGCGCGCCGATCGCCATCTGCTCCTGCAATCGCTCGACGATCCGCGCCTGAAGAAGCTGAAGATCGGCGTGCAGATCGTCGGCGCCGAATACGCGAACACGCCGCCCGCGCATGCGCTCGCGAACCGCGGGATCGTCGCGAACGTGCAGGGCTTCCAGGTCTTCCCCGGCTTCTCCGAGGCGCGGCAGCAACGCATTCTCGAAGCCGTGGTCGACGGCAGCGTCGACGTGAGCATCGTCTGGGGACCCACCGCGGGCTACTTCGCGAAGCGCAGCAAAGTGCCGCTCGCGGTGACGCCGTTCGAGCCGCAGATCGATCTGCCGTTCCTGCCGTTCGTGTTCGACGTGTCGATGGCCGTGCGCCGCGGCAACAACGACCTGCGCGACCGGCTCGACGAAGTGATCGAACGGCGCACGCCGGAGATCGACGCAATCCTGCGCCGCTACGGCGTCCCGCGCTTCGATGTGGTCGCGGAGGCGTCGCAATGACATCGTCTGATGCCCTCCCTTTCGCCGAGGCCGACGAGTACGCCAGCCGTCGCAAAGGCTTGGCCCTCAAACGCCGCGGGCCGTGCCCGCTCGCAATGACATCGTCTGATGCCCTCCCTATCGCCGAGGCCGACGAGTACGCCAACCGTCGCGAAGGCTTGGCCCTCAAACGCCGCGGGCCGTGCCCGCTCGCAATGAGGCGCGTTGCGGTCCTGCTCCTCGTCTTCCTCGCGCTGGGTTGCAAACGCGAGCAGCGGCAGTATCGCCAGCCGCCTCCGCCCACTCCCGTCAAAGACTTGCGACTCGGTCGGCTGTCTCCGGGGCCGACGCCGAAGATCGTCGGGATCAGGAATCCTTATCAGGGCAATGCGCTCGCGATCTCCGAGGGGAAACGGCTTTTCGGGGCTTACAACTGCGTGGGGTGTCACGCCAACGGCGGCGGAGGCATGGGCCCGCCGCTCATGGACGAGAAGTGGATCTACGGCAGCGAGCCGCAGAACATCTTCGCCACGATCGTGCAGGGTCGGCCGAACGGCATGCCGGCGTTCGGCGACAAGATCCCCGACACGCAGGTCTGGCAGCTCGTCGCGTATGTCCAATCGCTGAGCGGCAACGAGTCGGCGCTCGCGACGAACGGGCGCCCCGATCAGATGCAGGTCCACCGGCAGGATCAATCGCTGCCCGAGCTTCCGCCGCGCGCTGCGCCGGCCGTGCATCCATGACCTTCTTCGCGCATCTCGCCTTCGTCCACCAGTCGGCGCTCGATCCCGCCGGCGAACATGCCCGCGCGATCGCGCGGCTGTGGGACGTCTTCCTCGGGATCACCACCGTCATCTACGTGCTGGTGATGATCGCGTTGGTCGTCGGCCTTTTGCGCAAACGGGAGGGCGACGCATCGCGGAATCCGCGCAGCACGTACGTCATCGTCAGCATCGCCGGTGGCTTGACGGTCGTCATCCTCTTCGGCCTGCTCATCGCGAGCATCTTCACCGGCCGCGCGATCGCCGAGCGTCCGAAGAACGCGATCGGCATCACGCTGCGCGGCAAGCAATGGTGGTGGCAGGTCGAGTACGAGGCGGCGCATCCGAGCAATCGCATCCTCAGCGCGAACGAGCTCACGATCCCCGTGGGCGTTCCGGTGACGCTGCATCTGCACTCGTCGGACGTCATCCACAGCTTCTGGGTGCCGGGCCTGCACGGCAAACGCGATCTCATCCCCGGCCACGACGGCTCGATCACGCTGCTCGCTGAGAAACCGGGCGTCTATCGCGGCCAGTGCGCGGAGTTCTGCGGAGTGCAGCACGCGAAGATGGCGCTCTGGGTGAACGCCGTCTCGCCGTCGGATTACGCGCGTTGGGCCGACGCCGAACGCACGCCGGCGCGCGCGCCGCAGACCGAAGCGGAGATCGCCGGCCAGCAGGTGTTCCTGCGCGCGCCGTGCCCGCTCTGCCACGCGATCCGCGGTACGGACGCGTCGGGCAGCACGGCCCCCGACCTCACCCACCTCGCCACCCGCCGTTCCCTCGGCGCAGGCGCATTGCCCAACACGCGCGAGGCTTTGGGCGGATGGATCGTCGATGCGCAGCGCGCGAAGCCCGGCTGCCAGATGCCGTCCATCAACCTGCGTCCCGACGAATTGAGCGCGCTCGTCGACTACCTGGGGAGCCTGCGATGAACGAGCTCGAAGAACGCGCGTTGCTCGAGAAAACGTGGGCGAATGAAAGCGGCCCGTTCGCGTGGTTCCGGCAGGTCGACCATCGCTCGATCGGGCGCCGCTTCCTCTTCACCGCGTTTGTCTGGTTCGCGTGCGGCGGCGTCCTCGCGGCGCTGATGCGCATCCAGCTCGCGCGGCCGAACAACGCGTTCCTCTCCGCCGATCGTTACGACCAGATCTTCACGCTGCACGGCATCACGATGATGTTTCTCTTCGGCGTGCCGGTGATGGAAGCGCTCGCGGTGTACGTGTTGCCGCTGATGCTCGGCACGCGCGCGCTCGCCTTTCCGCGCGCGAACGCGTACGCCTACTACCTCTTCCTCTTCGCCGGCATCATGGTCTACACCGCGCTGCTGCTGGGCATGGCGCCGGACACCGGCTGGTTCAGCTACGTGCCGCTGGCCTCGCCCATGTTCGGGCCGGGGAAACGCGTCGACATCTGGGCCGAGCTGGTGAACTTCACCGAGATCTCCGCGCTCGTCGTCGCCATCGAAGTCGTCGTCACGATCCTCAAGCAACGCGCGCCGGGGATGTCGATCCACCGCATGCCGCTGTATGTGTGGTCGATGCTCGTCACGGCGATGATGATCCTCTTCGCCATGCCGTCGGTCATGGTCGCGAGCAACTTCATCGGCCTCGACCGCCTCGTCGGCACGCACCTCTTCAACCCGGCCGAGGGGGGCGACGTGTTGCTCTGGCAGCACCTCTTCTGGTTCTTCGGGCACCCCGAGGTTTACATCATTTTCATACCCGGACTGGGGATTGTTTCTTCGATCACGGCGGTGTTCTGCAGGAGGCCGGTCTTCGGCTACACGGCGATGGTGTTGTCGCTCGTCGCCACGGCGTTCATGGGATTCGGATTGTGGGTTCACCACATGTTCGCGACGGGATTGCCGCAATCGGGCGAGAGCTTCTTCACCGCGGCGAGCATGATGATCGCCATCCCAAGCGGCGTGCAGATCTTCTGCTGGATCGCCACGATCTGGCTCGGGCGGCCGAGCTATCGCCCACCCTTCCTGTTCGTGCTCGGCTTCCTCGCGATCTTCGTGATCGGCGGCCTCACCGGCGTGATGGTCGCGTCGGTGCCGCTCGACCTGCAACTGCACGACACGTTCTTCGTCGTCGCCCACTTTCACTACGTCCTCATCGGCGGCGCCGTCTTCCCGCTCCTCGGCGGCATCTTCTACTGGTTCCCGAAGATGACCGGCCGCCTGATGAACGAGCGTCTCGGCCACCTCAGCTTCTGGCTGACGTTCGTCGGCTTCAATCTCACGTTTTTTCCGATGCACAAGCTCGGTCTGGCCGGGATGCCCCGGCGCGTGTACACGTACTTGCCCGAGACCGGCTGGACGACGCTCAACGTGCTCTCGACCATCGGCGCGGGCATCCTCTCCCTCGGCATGCTCGTCTACTTTGGCAACGCGCTGTGGAGCATGCGCCGCGGCCGCGCGGCGGGATCCAATCCGTGGGACGCGGATACGCTGGAGTGGTCGACGTCTTCCCCGCCGCCGGTCTACAACTTCCAGCATCTGCCGGTCGTCACGAGTCGCGAGCCGCTGTGGCACGAGCCGGATCAGGCGCCGATCGTGACCGGCCTCGCGCCAGACAAACGCGAGGTGCTGATCACGCGCGTGCTCGATGCCGCACCCGATCATCGCTACACGTATCCGCATCCGACCGTCTGGCCGTTCGCGTCGGCGGTCATCACCGGGATGATGCTCGTCGCCGGGCTCTTCACGCCGTGGGCGTTCGCGATCGGAATGGCGCTCCTGGCGATCTTCCTCACCGGCTGGTTCTGGCCGTCGAATCCGAAGAAGGAAGGGGACGCGTGAGCGCGCGCGCAACGATCGACGTTTCCGAGCTGCCCGCCCACGCGTTCGGCAACCGCAGCATCATGTGGTGGGCGACGGTCGGCGTCATCGCGATCGAAGCCGCGGTCTTCGCCGCGACGATCGCCACGTACTTTTATCTGCAAGGCAACGAGAAGTCGTGGCCGCCCGCGGATACGCCGCTGCCAGATTTGCTCTGGCCTAGCATCAACGTGCTCATCCTGCTCGTGAGCCTCGTCCCGAACCAGATCGTGAAGAGCGCCGCGGAGCATCACAACCTGCGCACGATCCGCATCGGAATGATCGTCGCCGACCTGTTCGCGGTGGCGTTCGTCGTGGTGCGCGCGCTCGAGTTCCGCCATCTGAACGTGAGCTGGGACAGCAACGCCTACGGCTCCATCACCTGGACGCTCCTCGGCTTTCACACCTTTCATCTCGTGACCGATCTCGCCGACTCGATCGTGCTCACCGTGTTGATGTTCTCCCGCCACGCGCACGAGGGGAAACGCTTCGTCGACGTCGCGGAGAACTCGTTCTACTGGTACTTCGTCGTGATCTCGTGGATCCCGATTTACGGCGTGTTGTATTGGGCGCCGCGCCTGCTGTGAGGACCGGAAACATGAAGAGCTGGCTCGTCTTCGCCATGGTCATCGGCCCGCTCGCGGCGCTCGGGAATCTCACCATCAGCGACGCGTTGGCGCCGACCGCGTGCGAGCAAGGGTCGATGTTGCTGCTGCACGTTTGCGCCGCGGTCTCGCTGCTGCTCGCGTTGACCGGCAGCGTCATCGGGCGGCGCGCGGTCGTCACGCAGACGGACATGCTGGCGCGCGATCCGGCGCACTGGATGGCCGTCGCCGCGTTCTATCTCTCGCTCGGCTCCGCCATGGCCATCATCGCGATGGAGATCCCGAACTGGATCCTGCGGAGCTGCGACTGATGGCCGGCGCCGATCGCCTGCCGTCTGCCGACGCGTGGAACCTCGCAACCGCCGTTTCGCTGCTCGTGCTCGCGAACCTGTACGGCTTCGGCGTCTGGCGGCTGCGCACGCGCAATCGCCAGGTGATCCCACTCTGGCGCGCGTTCGCGTTCTTCGCCGGAATCGGCGCGACCGCGATCTCGCTGCTCTCCGCGCTCGATCGCTCCAGCGACTCGCTCTTCTCCGCGCACATGGTGCAGCACGAGATCCTGATGCTCGTCAGCGCGCCGCTCATGGTTCTCGGCCGGCCTTTCATCGCTTTGGTTTGGGCCCTCGGATCGGCGCATCGTCGCAAGGTCGCGCACGTGCTTCGCCGCGAGCCGCTCGTCGCGTTCTGGCATCGGCTGAGCGGACCGTTCACCGTGCTCGTTCTGCACGCCGTCGTGCTCTGGGGCTGGCACGTGCCGCGGATGTTCGAGCTCGCGTTGCATCACGAAGGCGTGCACGTGATCCAGCACCTCACGTTCTTCGGCACCGCGGCTCTGTTCTGGTGGTCGCTCGTGCACGGGCGCTACGGGAGAGTCGGCTACGGCATCGCCGTGCTGTACGTATTCGCCACCGCGCTCCACAGCGAAGTCCTCGGCGCGTTGCTCACGTTCGACTCGCGCGCTCTCTACGCGACACATGCCGCGCGAACCGCGGCGCGTGGCCTCGATCCCATCGCCGACCAGCAGTTCGCCGGCGTTCTGATGTGGATCCCGTTCGGCATCATCTTCACGCTAGTCGGTCTCGCGCTCTTCGCGGCGTGGCTCGGCGAAGCGGAACGCCGCGTCGCCGCTTACGACGCCTTCTCTCCCAACCGCGACAACGCCAACAGCAACGCGTCGGCGGTGAACGGCTTGAGCAGATAGCCGACGCTCGGGATGTCGAGCAAATCCTCGATGTCGCGCCGTCCGCCGTGGCCCGTCGCGAGCACGAGCGGCAGATCGGGCCAGCGTTTCACGATCGTGCGCGCGACGTCGGCGCCGTCCATGTCCGGCAGTCCGCGATCGAGCACGACGGCGTCGGGTTGATCGGCCTGGATCGCCGCCACGACTTCGCTCCCCTGCGCCACGACCTTCACCTCGATCCCGTCGAGCTCCAGGATCGCCGCGAGTCCCGCCGCGACGATCTCGTCGTCTTCCACGAGCAGGATCTTCCGCACGTCGTGGCTGAACGCCGCCGACTCCGGCGCGCGCTCCGCAACACTCTGCGTGCGCGGCAGGATGATGTCGAAGCTCGTTCCCTTGCCCAACGCGCTGTCGACGAGCACCCGCCCGCCGTGCAGCGACACGAGGCGGTGCACGACGGCGAGGCCGAGGCCGGTGCCGCGCGACTTCTTCGTCGTGAAGAGCGGCTCGAAGATGCGCGCGAGCGTGGCGTCGTCCATGCCCGTGCCGTGATCGCGCACCTGGATCCGCACGGAGTCCTCTTCCCACTCGATCGCGCTGATCTCGATCAAACCGCCGCGCGGCATCGCATCGCGCGCGTTCGCCACGAGGTTCGTTAGGATCTGGCGGATCTGCACTTCGTCGGCGAAGATCGCCAATCTCGGTTCGGGCGGCGTCACGCGCACCACGACTGCCGGTCCGGCCACACCGCGCAATTCGTTGAACGCCTCTTCGAACAACGTCGAGAGCACGAGCGGCTTCGGATGCGGCGGCGCCGACTGCGCGAATTTCAAAATCTCGCTCGTCACCTGCTTCGCCCGGAACAGCGCCCGATTCACCTCCTCGGTCGCCGAGCGCATCGTTCCGTCCACTCCCGCGCGGCGGCCGATCACCTCCATGAACGGCATGATGCCCATCATGATGTTGTTGAACTCGTGCGCCACGGTCGCGGCCATCTGGCCGAGGCTGGACATGCGCTGGACCTGCTCGAATTCGCGCTGCGTCTCGTTGCGCCGCGTCACGTCGCGGAACGCGATCACCGCGCCGATCACCCCTTCGTGCACGATGATCGGGGAGCACGTCACCTCCGTATCCATCGTCGTCCCATCGCAGCGCAGAAAGCGCTCCGAGAGCAACATGCGCGGCTTGCGGGTGCGGATGACCTGCAGGAACGGATCGTCGCCGTCAGTCGCACCGCCGTCGTGCACGAGCACGTGGAAGTTGCGCCCGAGGATCTCGGCTTCGCTGCAGCCGAGCATGCCGATCGCCGCCGGATTCACGAGCGTGACGGCGCCGTTTTCGTCGATCGTGCAGATGCCGTCCGCCGTCGCGGAGATCACGTACTGCAACCGCGCGTGCATCGCTTCGCGCTGCCGCGCGCTGCGGCGTTGCTCGGTCAGATCCTGGCCGATGACGACCACGCCCACGACTTCCTCCGCTTCCTTCAACGGGATGACCGAGGAACGGACGTTCTTGAGATCGCCCGGAGGGCAGTCGATGTCGATCGATTGATCGAGCGTCATCTCGCCGTCTTCGAGCGCGCGCAACACCGAGTCCTTCACCTCCGTGCGCGTAGGCGCGACCGCGCGCAGGCTGGCGACCTCGGAAAGCTCGCCGTCGAGGATGCGCTCCCCGCAGCCGCCCCACAATTCGTCCGCCGCGGCGTTCGCGCGCACGACGCGTCCCGTGCGATCGGCGATGAGCACGCCGACGGGCAGCTGTTCGAGCACCGCGGAGAGCAGCCGCTCGCGTTCTTCGATCTCATGTCGCGCCCAACGGTTCACCGTGACGTCGCGCGCGACGACGTTGAGCACGTCCGGAACACCGTGATCCGAGTCGGGCGCGATCGACATCTCCAGCTGCAGCAGCCGTCCTTCTGCGGCGCGCAGCTCGATCTCGATCTTCAACCGCTCCCGCCGCCCGCGGAGCAACGCGGTGCGCAGAAGAGACTGCGAAGAGTCGGCGACGATGGTGAAGATGTCGAGACCGAGCAGGGTGTCGGCGGGCCAGCCGGTAGCGGTGGCCATCGCGGAATTCAATTCCACGATGCGGCCGCCGGGCGTGAGACGAAACACGAAGTCGGACGTGCCGTCGAGCAGGCCGCGGTAACGCACTTCCGAACGGCGGATCACTTCCTGCTGGCGCATACGGCTGCGGAGATCGCGGGCGATCACCTGCACGGACGGCTGCCCTTCGAACTGGATCGCGAATCCGACGACTTCCACATCGACGGTGCGTCCGCGCAGATCGAGCAGCTTTTCGGCGGCGAGCGGAACGACGTCCTGCTCGGCGCTCAGCGCGCGGATGCGCTCCTGCACGGCCTCGCGGCTGTCGGGATGGACGAAGCTCATCACGCGGCGGCCAACAATCTCGCTCCGATCGAGCGCGCCGAAGAGGCGGACGGCCGCCTCGTTCGCGTAGACGATCGTCCCGGCGGTGTGCACCAGAACGGCGTCCGGCGAGAGCTCCATCATCCGCAGGTACTGCTTCTCCACGGGATCGATCGCCTTTGGTATTTCAGAGAGCGCGCTGGATCCGGTCATCCCGTCTCCAGGGTCGCTTTTCGTTGGATGGAAACCCGTCTCGTTTCTCTCCACGTTGACCACCTTCGTTCAGGTACACCTCGTGCTCGACTCCGACCTATTACTTTCGCTTTCTGCAAGTAATAGTTATTGAGCAAGAGGTATGCCTCAGTCGGACTCAGCTGACACGGACGCGTCACTGTGCGGTGGAAACTGGGAAAATGACAGCAATGACTGACGAAGAAATCTTGCGCATGCATCAATGGTGGCGGGCGGCGAATTACCTCTCCGTCGGCCAGATCTATCTCCTCGCCAACCCGCTGCTGCGCGAGCCGTTGAAGCTCGAGCACACCAAGCCCCGCCTCCTCGGCCACTGGGGCACGACGCCCGGCCTGAACTTCATTTACGTCCATCTCAACCGCATCATCCGGGAGCGCGATGCGAACGTGATCTACATCGCCGGCCCGGGCCACGGCGGCCCGGGCATCGTCGCCAATACGTATCTCGAAGGGACGTACAGCGAGGTTTATCCCGACATCGCCCAGGACGTTGAGGGCCTGCAGCACCTCTTCAAGCAGTTCTCGTTTCCGGGCGGCATCCCCAGCCACGTCGCGCCCGAAACGCCCGGATCCATCCACGAAGGCGGCGAGCTCGGATACGCGCTCGTGCACGCTTACGGCGCGGTGTTCGACAACCCCGATCTCGTCGCCGCGTGCGTCGTCGGCGACGGCGAGGCGGAGACCGGACCGCTCGCCACGAGCTGGCACTCGAACAAGTTTTTGAATCCCGCGCGCGACGGCGCCGTGCTGCCGATCCTCCATCTCAATGGCTACAAAATCGCCGGCCCCACCGTCCTCGGACGCCTCGAGCGCAACGAGCTGGAAAGCCTGTTCACCGGCTATGGTTATCGCCCATTCTTCGTCGAAGGCGACGATCCGCAGACGATGCATCGGCTGATGGCATCGACGCTCGACCAGGCGTTCGATGCGATCCGCACGATCCAGTCCGATGCGCGCGCGAACGGATTTCGCGAACGCGCCGCGTGGCCGATGGTCGTTCTGCGAACGCCGAAAGGTTGGACCGGACCGAAGGAAGTGGACGGCCAGCAGACGGAGGGCTCATGGCGCTCGCATCAAGTGCCGTTCGCGGAGCTCGCCACAAAGCCCAAACACCTCCGCCTCCTCGGCGAATGGATGGAGAGCTATCACGCCGAGGAACTGTTCGATGAGGCGGGACGGCTGAAGGAGGAGATCGCGGCGCTCGCGCCGAAAGGCGAACGGCGCATGAGCGCGAACCCGCACGCGAACGGCGGCTTGCTGCTGCGCGATCTGCGCATGCCGAACTTCTGCGACTACGCCGTCGAGGTGAAGAAGCCGGGAACCTCGACCGCCGAGTCGACGCGCGTTGCGGGGAATCTGCTGCGGGACATCATCAAGAAGAATCCCGACAACTTCCGCATCGTCGGCCCGGACGAAACGGCATCGAATCGATTGAACGCTGTATTCGAGGCAACCGACCGCGCGTTCACGGGAAAGATCCTGCCGACCGACGATCACCTCTCGCCCGACGGCCGCGTGATGGAAGTGCTGAGCGAGCACATGTGCCAGGGCTGGCTCGAAGGCTATCTGCTCACCGGCAGGCACGGCTTCTTCTCCTGCTACGAGGCGTTCATCCACATCATCGACTCGATGTTCAACCAGCACGCGAAGTGGCTAAAGACCACGCGCTGCATCCCGTGGCGGCGGCCGATCGCGTCGCTCAACTATCTGTTGACGTCGCACGTTTGGCGGCAGGATCACAACGGCTTCAGCCACCAGGATCCCGGCTTCATCGACCACGTCGTGAACAAGAAGGCCGACGTCGTGCGCGTGTATCTGCCGCCGGATGCGAACACGCTGCTCTCTGTCGTCGATCACTGCCTGCGCAGCCGCAACTACGTGAACGTGATCATCGCCGGCAAGCAGCCCGCGCTGCAGTATCTCGACATGGATGCGGCCGTGATTCATTGCACGAACGGCATCGGCATCTGGCAGTGGGCCAGCAACGACGAGAACGTGGAGCCGGACGTCGTGATGGCGTGCGCCGGCGACGTCCCGACGCTGGAAACGCTCGCAGCGGTCTCGATCCTGCGCGAACGCGTTCCCGACCTGAAGATCCGCGTCGTGAACGTCGTCGACCTGATGACGCTGCAACAGCCGTCCGAGCATCCGCACGGCCTCACCGACGCCGACTTCGACTCGCTCTTCACCACGAACCGGCCGATCATCTTCGCGTTCCACGGCTATCCGTGGCTCATCCATCGCCTCGCCTATCGGCGCAAGAATCACGGCAACCTGCACGTGCGCGGCTACAAGGAGGAAGGGACGACCACGACGCCGTTCGACATGACGGTGCTCAACGATCTCGACCGCTTCCATCTCGTGATGGACGTGATCGACCGCGTGCCCGGCCTCGCCGGACGTTGCGCGCACGTGAAGCAGGACATGCAGGATCTGCGGATCGAGCACCGGCGCTACGTGCGCGAGCATGGCGACGACATGCCGATGATCCGCGACTGGAAGTGGCCGTTCTGACGTGAACATCCTCGTCCTCAATCCCGGCAGCTCGTCGATGAAACGCGCGTCGTTCCGCTTCCCCGACGGCGTGAAGATCGATGACGACGCGTCGGCCGATGCGGTGGGCATCCGCGTCGTCCACGGCGGCTCGCGCTTCGTGAAGCCGACGCGCGTAGACGATGCGGTGATCGACGCGATCCGTGAACTGTCCGATCTCGCGCCGCTGCACAATCCCGCGTCGATCCGCGCGATCGAAGAGACGCAGCGCTCGATGCCCGGCGTGCCGATCGTCACCGTGTTCGACACGGCGTTCCACCAGACGATGCCGCCGCTCGCGTTCCGCTACGCAGTCCCGGAAGACCTCGGCGTCCGACGCTACGGCTTCCACGGCATCTCGTACTCGTACGTCTCCTCCCGCGTCGAAGCGAAGCGCCACGTGATCTGCCACCTCGGCAGCGGCGCGAGCGTCTGCGCGTTGCTCGACGGCAAGAGCGTCGACACGAGCATGGGCTTCACGCCGCTCGAAGGTTTGATGATGGGCACGCGCGCGGGCGACATCGATCCCGGCGCGCTCCTCTATCTGTTGCGGCAAGGCCAATCGGAGGAGACGTTGAACGATCTCCTCAATCACCGCAGCGGCCTCCTCGGCGTCTCCGGCCGCAGCGCCGACGTCCGCGAGCTGGAAGAAGCCGCTGCGTCTGGCGATGCGGCCTGCGCTTTCGCGCTCGAGGTGTTCGCATACCGCGTGGCGAAGTACGTCGGCGCCTACGCGTCGGTCCTCGGCGGCCTCGACGCTCTGACGTTCACCGCAGGCATCGGCGAGCACTCCTCCGCCACCCGCACCCGAATCTGCTCGCGCCTCGGCTACCTCGGCATCGCGCTCGACGAAGCAGCGAATAACGCGCCGCGCACGGACGAGCGTCGCATCAGCCAAGGCGACGTCGCGGTGTGGGTGATCCCGACGCACGAGGAGCTGGAGATCGCGCGGATGACGTACGAAGCGCTGACGAACGCGCTGTCCTCCTGAGCAACGAAGAACTGTGAAGGTCTCCCGGCACGGGCGCTCAGCGTTCTCCTGCCTGGAGATCCTTCGCCCTCTCCGGGGCTCAGCATGATTGGGTTTTCCGCATCGCAAGACAGTGCGCGCAAACATTGCACTAGACGCAAATCGACGAGGAGGATCGACATGCGAATGGTGCGGTGGGTTTGGCTACTGGCCGCGTTGTCGGCGTGCGCGCACGGACCGATGACGCTGCCAACGAAAGACATGCAGGAAGTGCTCGGAGCACACCTGGCTCTGGGCGGAAAACCGGTGCATCTGTTGACGCCGGAGCAGGCGCGGCGGGGGCCGTCGGCGAAAGACGGCGCGGAAGCGGTTCAGGCGAAACGCGAAGGCAAGCTGCCGAGTCCGGAGCCGGTCGCGAGCGTGCGCGACGTTCGCCTGTCCGGCCCGATGAAGCCGCTCGATGCGCGCGTCTACACGCCGTCCGGCTCGGGTCCGTTTCCGGCGATCGTCTACTTTCACGGCGGCGGCTTCGTGATCGCCGACTGCGACGTTTACGACAACACCCCGCGCGCGTTGGCGAACGCCGTCGGCGCGGTGGTCATCAGCTCCGACTACCGGCTCGCGCCGGAGAATCCGTATCCCGCGTCGCACGATGATGCGCAGGCCGCATTTCGTTACGTGAGCGCGCATTCGGACGAGTTCAACATCAATCCGCGGCAGATCGCGGTCGCGGGCGAGAGCGCCGGCGCGAACCTGGCCACGGTCGTGGCGATGCGCCAGAAACGAGACGGCGGCGCGATGCCGGTCTTCCAGCTGCTCGTCTATCCGTTCATCAGCAACGACCTCTCGACGCCGTCGCACGAGAAGAACGGCCACGGCCTGTTCTTCATCGGCAACGCCGACATCGAATGGTTCTGGCGCCACGAGCTCGGCGCGGATTGGCGCAGCAATCGCGACCCGATGGCCCTGCCGATCTACGCGACGGCCGACCAGCTGCGCGGCCTGCCGCCGGCGCACGTCGTGGTCGCTGCGCTCGATCCGCTCCTCGACGAAGGCTCGCAATACGCGACGATGCTCCGCTCCGCCGGCGTGCCGGTCACGATCCAGCAGTACGACGGCGTGACGCACGAGTTCTTCGGCATGGCCGCCGTCGTGCCGCAGGCGAAGCAGGCGCAGACGGATGCGACGCAGGCGCTGCGCAGCGCCCTGGGAGGCACGCGATGAAAATCAAAATCGCTTTCATTTTCACGGCGCTGCTGATGACGACCGCCTGCGCGCATCGCTACGCGCTGCTGCCGACGCCGGCGTCGCCCGCGCATCACAGCGGCGCGAATCCGACGCCGATCGCCGCATTCGACAACGTGCCGGTCGGCATCGCCGCGTCGAGCGACGGCCGCATCTTCCTCGCCTTCTCCCGCGCCATCGATCCGAAGCAGCCGTTCAGCGTGGCCGAGCTGCGCAATGGCCAGCCGATGCCGTTCCCACCCGGCTTCCGTCAGGACGACGGCCCGCCGACCGACGATCGGCTGCTCGCGGTGCAGGCGCTGACGATCGACGGGCAGAACCGGCTCTGGATCCTCGACTCGGCGAAGGTCGGGACGAGCGCGATCGAGCCCGGCTCTCCGAAGCTCATCGCGATCGATCTCGCCAGCGGCAACGCCGTGCAGACGATCAAGTTCCCGGCATCCATCGCCGGCAAGACCGCGTTCCTCAACGACGTCCGCATCGATCTCAGCCGCAACCGCGCCTACCTCACCGACGCGTCGGGCGAAGGACCGAACGGCATCGTCGTCGTCGACCTCACATCCGGCGAGTCGTGGCGTCGCCTGAACGATCATCCATCGACGAAGCCCGACCGCAACCTCGTACTGATGGCGGAAGGCTATCCGCTCATCCAGCGCAACGGGCCGGCGAAGGGCCAGCCGATGATGCTCGGCGCTGACGGCATCGCGCTGAGCGGCGACAATCGCTGGCTCTACTACTCGCCGCTGACGAGCCACGAGATGTATCGCGTGGATGCGGGGGCACTCGCCGATCGCTCCCGCAGCGACGCCGACGTCGCCCAACTCGTCCAGGACCTCGGCAACAAGAACTTCGCCGCCGACGGTCTACTCGAAGACGCGCAGGGCCGCATCTATGCCACCGATTTCGAGCGCAGCGCGATCCATCGCCTCGACGCCTCCGGCCAATGGGAAACGATCTTCTCGAGCTCCGACGTGCAGTGGCCGGACACGCTCGCGCTGCAAGCCGACGGCACGCTGCTGATCACCGCAACACAAATCAACTGGTCGCCCCGCATCCGCGGCTTCGATCAACGCAAACGCCCGTTCCGCATCTACCGCATCAAAACCGACTCCGTCCCCGCACTGCACCGCTAGGCAGAAAAACGTAGGGGCCGGCTTCAGCCGGTCCGGG
>JAFAVZ010000320.1 GCA_019242175.1 Acidobacteriota bacterium | reverse complement strand
CGTGTCGACACAATCTGACCCGGGCTTTCGGTACGCCGGCCCACTCGCTGACCAGGTCAGCGAGTGGGCCGGTCGGCTATTAGAGCCCTACTTCGCGCGGTACTCCACCAATCCTCATCACGAGTCGAAGCAGATTCATGATCCGGTTAGTGGAGTCGTCGACTTATATCCGGGAGAGGTATACATACTCGACAGCCCGCTGATGCAGCGTTTGCGGTATGTTAGGCAGCTCGGCGTCGGTCACGTGTTGTTTCCAACTAGTGGGTACTCCCGTTTTGAGCATTCCATCGGCGTGCTCCATACGGCAACGCGCATGTTTCAGTCAATCGTCGATGGGCAGGTGGCATCGGGCCGCCAGACCTACATGCCCCTCGAGTTCGAAAAGCGAAAGCGCCTCGTGCGGCTTGCCGCTCTTCTCCATGACGCAGGGCATTGCGTGCTCAGTCACGTCTCGGAGCAATTCTATGCTCGCTACGGGCCGCTCGAAGATGCCAAGGAGCACTATTCCGCCTACTATGGCGACGTTAGCCTCTCCGCATCCGAAACCGTCACACTTCTGATTCTGCAATCTCCGGGGTTTCTTCGGCTGCTGCGGGAGTCGAAGTGCTCGCGCGATATCGGATTGGATGAAGACGAGATCCTGGGTCGAATCTGCGCATGTATCGCCGGCTCGAAGCGCCACATGAAGCCGGATGCGTTCCTGGCTGCCATCGTCAACGGATCGGTCGATGCAGACAAGCTTGACTATCTCGTGAGAGATGCCCACATGGCAGGAGTCCCGATCTCACTTGATATATCGAGGCTGTTCTCGAAGCTGCGTCTTGCCGAGATGGATCGCGATGAAGACGGTGTCGCACTCTACTCGCTTGCCATTGTGCCAAGCGGAACACGTGCACTTGATGAGCTTCTGGTAAGCCGGATCTTCCTCTACGATAAGTTCTACTATCATCCCAAGGTGATGGCTGCCGAAGAAGTCGTTCGGAGAGCGCTCTATCACCTGAGTCGTGTGGCACCGGAGTTTCGTAACCCTGTTACGCTGCTCAAGTATGGTGATGATGAGTTTCTTTCACTCACTCCGGAACAGATAGCGGCGGCTACCGGAACCCGTGCCGATAGCGATGATCTTAGGCGCGGATGCGAATTGCTACGGCGAGTCAAATATCGCGATCTGCCCAAGCGCGCATTCGCATTCGCACTGCGTTACGCGCCAGCACCCACACCGCTTGCGGTCCGCTTCGAGAGCGAGAATGGCGTTGTCCCGAGCGACGACGCGGCAACAACGAGCTCAATCGAGTTTCGACAGATTAGCCGCGCGTTGAACACCGCGGCTGGGAGGGAACGGTTCGCGAGCGAAATCGAGGACTGTGCTAGAGAATTGGGCGTGAATGTTGATGTATTTGTGGCGTTTCAGCAGGCCAAGCGCGCGGCGAACGGCGTTTACCTGCCTGCTCTCCTGCCTAACGGTCGTGTCGAAGAACGACCAACATTCCTGTTCAAGTCGCACGAGTGGACTGAGGCGTACGCACTGAACAAGGCAACCTCATACGTGTTCGCGTACGATTCGTTGCCCACAGTCCATGTCGCCGCCGAGCGGTTGTTTGCCGAGCGACATCAGGGGTTGTCGTTCGCGCCAAACTGCTGGATAATGGCGAAAGTTGACGGAGCAGAGGTCGAGAAGGTTCGAGCAACGTTGTCGGGCGACTGGCTGCCTTACAGGTTAGCTCCGAACGTCCTCCGGACGACGCCATACAGTGAGAGAATTCGCAAGCAGCGCGAGCGATTTGCGTCCTTCCTGAATCCGATGTCCGGCGATGGTACGCATCTCGTGGAGACCTGGCTCAACCAATTTCCAGACGCCGACTTGCGGGACAGCGCGCTGCGATTGCTCGAGCAGACAACGTACGTCGAGCCGAATGAAATTCGCGCAGCCGTGCAACGGCATCTGGCTAAGGATCCGACGCTTCAGGACGCTCTCTGGATCCCTGTCGTCAAACGTGGAGAGGTGACCAAGAGCGCAAATCAGCTGATGGTCGATCTGAAAGCATCGAAGCTGATATTCAGGCCAATGCGGAATGAGTTCTCTGCGGCGGAGATTCGGAGAGCTGGCCAGGTCGTATTCTTTGATGACTCTCTCAATTCTGGCACCCAGCTCGCTTGCTTGCTTGGGAGCTGGTTTGGCAACGAGAGCATATGTTCACACAAGAGCGATGGCGACCCAGAAGGAGCGCTACCCGCAGATGTGCAGGACGCACTGCGCAGTGTAAGCGTGTCCTTCTGCTACTATTCGACGCACCCAATGGGTGAGGAACGGTTGGCAGATACTTGCCGGACGCTTGGCGTTCGGCTCGGCAAGATATACAAGACGCTTGATGCCTCTGACCCGAGGCACAGACTCACCGGTGTGAGCTGTGCCTCGCAAGCGTCAAAGCAACGACTCAGGGACTTTCTTCAGCAGCGCGGCGAAGCTCTACTGAGGCAAAAGATTGATGCGGCCGCACCAGGATGGGACGAGCAACGAGTTAAGGAATCAGCACTCGGCTATAGTGGTCTCGAACTCACACTGTTGTACCGTCATTCCATCAGCGCATCGGCTCCAGTTGCGATGTGGTCGATGGCTTCTGGACCAGATGACTACTGGATTCCGCTGTTCCCTCGGAAACCAGAGGAGCTTGTCGCGCGGCTAGGCGAAGAGCCTGGTAGGCCAGCAACCGAAGTAAGCGATAGCCAACTTGAGGAGTACGAGGGGCGCTGATGTGTCAGCCTGGATCACCGTAGGTAGGGTGAGTCAGCCTGCAAGGGCTACTGCAGGCGTTGGGATGGGCTGACACATGCCTGATTCTGAATCGGGAACGCGATGGACGCTAGCCGCTGCTCGCGGCTCGCAGCCCACCCTGCGTGAAAGCCAGCCCAAAAGACCGGCGCCAAGACGCGTTTCCAGCAAGCAGAGAGGAGCCGGCGCATCAGAGTTCCCCCTGGTAAGCCGCGACGACGACGTCCTCGGTGACCTCGCGCCGATCGGGGCCGACGATGATCGTCGCAGTGAGGGCGTACCAAACGTTAGGCACCAGCCCGAGACCGAACGGTCTGCGTCAGGTGTACGCCGCAGACGTCGAGCACCTCCGTCACGACATCGGTCGCGCCCACTACGTTGGTGCCATCGCAACGCGGGCGTGACGGTCGCATAGCCGAGCAGCGTGCCGTCGCCGCCGACGCCGGTGTCCCGCGCGCCGCCTAACGCGACGAGATCGCTGTCGGCAGCGCACGGACGGGAGATGCCTCGAGTGCCCGCCAAGTCTCGTTCAGCCCCCTCACGCCCGCCTCACGCCCGCCCCACGCGCCGCGTCCGCCGCGAGATCCACGCGATGTACGCGCCTCCACCCGCGAGGCACGGCACCGCCGGCACCGCGAGCACCATCGCCCCACCACGACTGGCCGCCAGCGCGCCCAGCACCCCGCCCGCGATGAACCCCGCGATGACGCCCCCCTGGAGCGCCGCGCGCCATCCCTGCACCGGCCGCCGGCACAGCCAGTCGCCGGTGAGCACCGCCAGATCCGTGAGCAGCCCGCTCAGGTGCGTCGTGCGCACGATCGTGCCGTAGAAGTTGCTGGCCATGCCGTTCTGCAGCCCGCACGCGGCGGCGGCGAGCAGCAGGCCGGCCACCGGGTGGAGCGCGAAGGCGGCGGCGCTCGCCGCCAGGACGAGCCCCTCGACGACGAGCACCGCGCCGTAGCGCCGGCCCGGGAGCAGCCGCCGCGTGCCGACGATGGCGCCCGACGCCGCCGCGCCCACGAAGAACGCCCCGATGAGCGGCAGCGCGGCCGCCAG
>JAFAVZ010000050.1 GCA_019242175.1 Acidobacteriota bacterium | reverse complement strand
TAGCCGCGCGCGGTCACGCGCGAGGCGGGGATGCCCTGGTCGACCAGGTACCCGCGCACGGAGTCGGCGCGACGCTGGGACAGGCCCATGTTGTAGTCGTCCGAGCCGGTCGAGTCGGTGTGGCCTTCGACGTCGACGACCTCATCCGGATACTGCGCCACGTTCTGCGCGACCTGCTGCAGCGTCGCGCGTGACGCGGAGCGGAGCGACGCGGAGTCGGTGTCGAAGAGGATGTCGCTCGTCACGCGGACGTCGATCTGGTTCTCGGACGGACGCGTCACTTCGACGCCCGGGATCTGCTGCAGCTCCTGCTGCTGCTGGTCCATGCGATGTCCAACCGCGCCGCCGATGGCCGCCCCCGCCGCCGCGCCGATGACGGCGCCCGTGCGGTTGTTGCCCGACTGGTTGCCGATGATCGCGCCGACGACGGCACCGGCGACGGCGCCCGTGGCGGCGCCCTGTTTCGCGCGCCGATTCGGATCCGACGCACAACCGATGGCGAAGACGACGGCGAGAAGAAGAACGGATGCTTTGCGAATCATGTGTATGTACCTCCTCCGGGTTGCTTAACAAAAACGGCGCCCACTTTTCGGGGCGCCGTTCGGATCGTCACGTTCTTTACGCGGCGTTCGCGTGGATCTTCAGCTCGACGCGGCGGTTGGACTGGCGGCCGGACGCCGTGTTGTTGCTCGCCTTCGGCTGCGACTCGCCGTAGCCGATGGTGTCGACGCGGTGGCCGCTGACGCCGAGGGTCTGGAGATAGCTGGCGACGCTGTCGGCGCGGCGCTCGGAGAGCCGCTCGTTGTAAGACGCCGAGCCGGTCGAGTCCGTGTGGCCTTCGACGACGATGGTCGTGTTCGGGTAGCGGTCGAAGACGTCGGCCATCTCGCGGAGCGCGGACTTCGAGGCGGAGCGCAGACCCGCGGAGTCGGTGTCGAACAGGACTTCGTTGCGGACCGTGACCTTCAGGTCGTCGTCATCGACGCGGGTGACGTCGACTCCGTTGATCTGGCGGAGCTCCCGCTCCTGCTTGTCCATCATGTTGCCGACGATCGCGCCCGCGGCCGCACCGGCCAGCGTGCCGACGACCGCGCCGCGCTTGGCGCTGTGGTGGCCGCGGTTGTTGCCGATGACCGCACCGACGATGGCGCCGCCGATGGCGCCGATCGCGACGCCCTTCTTCGTCTTGTCGCGCTCGCTGGCGACGTCTGCGAAGAGCGGGGTGCTGGCGAGGAGTGCGATGAGCGTGGTGGCGAGGAACTGTTTCTTCATTCGGGCCTCCTTGTGTTGCCTGGCTCCCTCCTATCGCAACCGCGTTGCCACAACTGCAAATAATCACACTATCCAGCCAGCCTCGGCCTTGCCGCTGGTGTACGATGGCTGGCCATGGCCGCCGAGCAGAACATGCGCGACGTTCTCCGCAACATGCTGCATTACGGAGAGTTATCGTTCCGCGATTTCGTGGAGGTCGCGCTCTACCATCCCCAGTTCGGCTACTACGTACGCGGTCCGCATCCGGCCGGAAAGGACGGCGATTACGTCACGTCGCCCAAGCTCAGCCCGGTATTTGCGTATGGTTTTGGCAAGCTCGTCCGTGAGTTTCTGAGCCGTGTGGGGGGCGGGGTGTCTTCTGTGGTGGACGTGGGCAGCGGCGGCGGCGAGCTGATCCGTGATGTGGGGGCGGGGTTCAGCTCGTCCGTGCCGGCTGAAGCCGGCCCCTACATCTATGAAGTAGACCGTACGAGCGACACCTACCGCACGATCGACGACGTCCCGAAGTCCGATCACATCCTCATCTATAGCAACGAGCTCTTCGATGCTTTCCCGTTCGCGCGCCTCGTCCAGCGGAGCGAGCATCTGCACGAGCTGTGGGTGAATACCGACCTCGACTGGAGCGAGCGCGAGGCAGCCGGTCCGTACGAGGACTACTTCGCCGCGCGGGGCATCGAGCTGCTCGACGGGCAGTTCGCGGATGTCTCGCTCGACTGGGAGCACGAGTATCGGCGTCTGGCGAAGCGGGTCGAGAGCGGGCTTCTCGTCACGTTCGACTACGGCTTCCCGGAGAAGCAGCTCTTCGATCCCCGGATCCGCCGCTTCGGCACCGCGGCTTCCTATTCGAAGCAGCGCGTGACGCGCGACCTCCTGGCGAACCCGGGCGAGCAGGACCTGACGGCGCACATCAACTTCACCGATCTGATCCGCGCCGGCGAGGAGGAAGGGCTCACCACCCTCTACTTCGATCGCCAGGCAAAATTTCTCCTCTCCCTCGGCATCACCGACCATCCGCTGTTCACGCCCGTCACCGATGTCTCGATCGACTCGGCGGAAGAGGGTTTGCGCCTTCTGGAGGCAAGGGAGGAAGCGCGGAGACTCATCCTTCCGGACGGGATCGGGGAGGATATCCGGGTGCTCGTGCAGGCGCGGGGAGTCCCGCTGGACGGATGGTCATTTCAGCGCAAAGTTTTCTGATTGACACATTTAACGCCGCGTTTAAAATGTGCGCGGTCTCCCGAAGAGCTGATATGGCGAACTACTCAGTCCTCCTGGTAGCGGCCCTCATCGTCGTCTCGCTGCCAGTGCTGACCCTGTTCATCCTCGCCCCCATTTTTCGTGCCTCGCGCGCCAATAAGGTGAAGCTCGAGCCGTACGAATGCGGCGTGCCGGCGAGCTCTCTAGCCTTCGACCACCGCTTCTCGGTTCGCTACTTCCTGATCGCGGTGTTGTTCATCGTCTTCGACGTCGAGACCGTCTTCCTCTTTCCGTGGGCGATCCGGTTCAAACAGCTCGGCTGGTTCGGAGCTGTCGAGATGGCAATTTTCCTTGCGATTCTCCTGATCGGTTACTTCTACGCCTGGAAGAGGAAGGTTCTTTCATGGGTCTGATCGAGAATCGCTTCGAACCGAACGTCCTCACCACCACCGTAGACAAGTTTTTCAATTGGGCGCGCAAGTCCAGCCTGTGGCCCATGCAGTTCGGTCTCGCCTGCTGCGCCATCGAGATGATGGCCGTTCTCGATCCCCGTCATGACATGGCCCGCTTCGGCGCCGAGGTTTTCCGGGCGACGCCGCGGCAGAGCGATTTGATGATCGTCGCCGGCACGGTGGTCGAGAAGATGGCGCCGATCGTCAAGCGCCTCTACGACCAGATGCCCGACCCGAAGTGGGTCATCGCCATGGGCTCGTGCGCCACGTGCGGCGGTCCGTACGACACGTACGCCGTCACCCAGGGCGTCGATCGCCTCGTGCCGGTCGACGTCTACGTGCCGGGTTGCCCGCCGCGTCCGGAAGCGCTGATCTGGGGCTTGCTCGA
>JAFAVZ010000620.1 GCA_019242175.1 Acidobacteriota bacterium | reverse complement strand
GGTCACGCTCTTCGTGCCTGAGACGTTCGCCGGCGCGAGCACGCTCGTCGTCGCCGTCGCCGACTCGTTGCCGGTGGACGGATCCGAAGTCGCCGACGTCACCGTCGCGGTGGCGGTGATCGTCGAGCCTGCGGGCGCCGTCGTGTCGACACGCACGACGAGCGTGAAGTTGCTCGTGCCGACGGCGAACGATGCGTTCGTGCAGCTCACCGTGCCCGTCGCGCCGACGGCCGGCGTCGTGCACGACCAACCTGCGGCGGACGACAGCGAGACGAAGCTCGTGTTCGCCGGGATCGGAATCGAGAGCGAGGCAGACGTCGCCGCGTTCGGACCGGCGTTCGTGACGCCGATCGTGTAGCTGATGTTGCTGCCGACGACGACCGGATCGGGGCTGTCGACGTTCGTGACGGAGAGGTCGGCGCTGCCCGCCGCGGCGGCGACGGTCGTCGTCGCGGTCGCGGAGTTGTTCGCCGGGCTCGGATCGGTCGTCGTCGAAGAAACGGACGCGGTGTTGGTGATGACGGTGCCGCCCGCGGTCGCGCCGTCGACGGCCACGACGAGCGTGAACGACGCGCTGCCGGCGATCATGCTGGCGTTCGTGCAGGAGATCGAGCCGGTTGCGCCCACCGCCGGGGTCGTACAGCTCCATCCGCCCGGCGACGACAGCACGACGAACGTCGTGTTCGCCGGCACTGAATCGGTCAGCGTGACGTTCGCGGCAGCGTTCGGGCCGGCGTTGCTCACGGTGATCGTGTAAGTGATGTTGTTGCCCGCGGTCACCGGATCGGGCGAGTCGGTCTTCGTGACGGAGAGATCCGCCGATTGGCCGACGACCGTGGTGGTCGCGGTCGCGCTGTTGTTCGCCGGTGTCGGGTCGGTGGTCGACGCGCTCACGGTCGCGGTGTTGGAGATGACCGTGCCGTTCGCGGTCGCCGCGTTTACGGCGACGACGAGCGTGAACGTCGAGCTGCCGGGGCTGAAGCTGGCGATCGTGCAGGAGATCGCGCCCGTCGCGCCCACCGCCGGCGTCGTGCAGCTCCAGCCGCCCGGCGACGACAACGCGACGAACGTGGTGTTTGCCGGCACCGAGTCGGAGAGCGTGACGCTCCCGGCGTTGCTCGGACCGCCGTTCGTCAGCGTGAGCGTGTAGGTGATGTTGCTGCCGGCGGCGACCGGGTCGGGCGCGTCGGTCTTCGTGATCGAGAGGTCGGCCGACGCGCCGACGGTGGTCGTTGCCGTCGCGCTGTTGTTGCCCGGCGTCGCATCGGTCGTGCTCGACGAGATCGTCGCCGTGTTCGACAGCACCGTGCCGCTCGCCGTCGACGGCGCGACATTCACGACGAGCGTGAACGCCGCGTTGCCCGTCGCGAAGCTCGCGTTCGTGCAGCTGACCGTGCCGCCCGCGCCGACTGCCGGCGTCGTGCAGCTCCAGCCGCCCGGCGACGAAAGCGAGACGAACGTCGTGCCGGCGGGCAGCGTGTCGGAGAGCGACGCATTCGCGGCGTTGCTCGGACCGGCGTTCGCGACGGTGATCGTGTAGGTGATGTTCTGGCCGGCGTTCACCGGGTCGGGCGTGTCGGTCTTCGTGATCGACAGATCGGCGGACGCGGCGACGGTCGTGGTGGAGGTTGCGCTGTTGTTGCCCGGCGTCGCATCGGTCGTGCTCGACGAAACCGTGGCCGTGTTCGAGAGCACCGTGCCGCTCGCGACCCCTGCGCCGACGTTGACCACGAGCGTGAACGCCGCGTTGCCCACGGCCATCGATGCGTTCGTGCAGCTCACCGTGCCGCCCGCGCCGACCACCGGCGTCGTGCAGCTCCAGCCACCCGGCGACGACAGCGAGACGAACGTCGTACCGGCCGGCAACGTGTCGGAGACCGACGTGCTGGCGGCGTTGCTCGGGCCGGCGTTCGTCGCCGTGATCGTGTAGGTGAGATTGCTGCCGGCATTCACCGGATCGGGCGAGTCGGTCTTCGTGATCGAGAGATCGGCGGACGCGCTGACGGTCGTCGTCGCGGTCGCGCTGTTGTTGCCGCTATTGCTGTCTCCGGTCGACGTCGACACCGTCGCCGTGTTCGAGAGGACGGTGCCGCCCGCGACGCTCGCGCCGACGTTGACGGTCAGCGTGAACACCGCGCTGCCCACGGCCATCGACGCGTTCGTGCAGGTGACGGCTCCACCGGCGCCGACTGCCGGCGTCGTGCAGCTCCAGCCCCCAACCGCGGGCAGAGATACGAACGTGGTACCGGCCGGCAACGTGTCGCTCATCGAGGCGCTCGCCGCCGCGTCCGGACCGTTGTTCGTGACGGTGATCGTGTACGTGAGGTTGCTGCCCGCCGTGACCGGATCGGGCGAGTCGGTCTTCGTGACGGCAAGATCGGCGGAGCCGAAGAGGCCGACGATGACCGGATCGTGATCGGCCGCGCGCACCGCAGTTGCCGGCTGGTAGAGCACGCGTGGCGGCACGAGCGCGGAGCCGTCCGGCTTCTCCTCGAACGCCGCCTCGCCGGTGTCCTTCACCTCGTCGTCATAGCTGAAGAGCGGGATCTCGTCCGCATTGATGTGCCAGTTGCGCGCGTCTTTCACCTGGGGCAAGAGGCTCGCGCTGGCGAAGCCGAAATCGAGATGGCCGAGCTGGCCGTCGAAGACGTACGAGTAAGTGCTCGCGCCGTCGAAGTGCGTCGTGAGATCGGTGTAGCCGCCCGCTTCGAGCGCGGTCACCGGATCCTCTGACGCGTACGAGTTGAAGTCGCCGACGAGCAGCACGTCGGGATCGCCAGCGGCCGGAACGACCGTGCCGTTGATCCACGTCAGCAGGCGGTTCGCCTGCGCGGTACGCGTCGAGTTCCAGCAGGAGGCGCCGTCGCCTTGATCCGAATCCACACCGCTGCCGGGGCAGCTGCCCTTCGACTTGAAGTGATTCGCGATGACCGTGAAGCGCTGGCCGAACGCGGCATTCGACGCCAGCACCACGTCAAACGTCTGGGCGATGGGCGGGCGGTTGTGGACGGCATTGAGATCGACCAGCGGCGAGCCGACCGGCGACAGCACGCCCGTTCGATAGATGAGGAAGACGCGGATGACATCCGGACCGACGGTGCCGCCGGTGTTCACGAACGTGTAAGGGTTCGCGCTTCCGCAACGCGCGTTCACGGCGCCGAGCAGGTCGTTGATCGTGGCCGTCGCGCTCGTGTTCTCCATCTCGACCAGGCCGGCGACGTCGGGATTGAGGCCGCAGATCACGACCGACGCGCGCTCGCGTTGGCGATTGAGCTCGGCGGCGCTGTCCGCGCCGCGGCAGTCCTCGCCGCCGCTCGGGCCGCACGGGCCGCTGTTGTTGCTCGCCGTCGTGTCGATCGTCGTGAAGTAGTTGAGCATGTTCATCCCGACGGCGCGGATCGCGCCGCCCGGACTCGGCGCCGTGGCTGGACGCGGATTCGTCACGGTGAAGTTGGCCGGCGTCGCCGCGCTCGGGCGGATGCGCCACGCATCGGTCCCGGTCACGCCGGACCACGAGTAGTGCAGCACGCCGGTGAGCGCGTTGACGACGTCGCCGCCGCGGAAATAGTCGACGCCTTGCGTGCCGACGGAGAGGCCGCCGTTCGCCCGCGGGTAAAACACGAACTGTTGCCCTTCGGGCAGCGCCAGCGGCGCGTTCTCGACGTTGTCGTCGTCATCGAGGATCACGCGGCGACGGCTCAGCTGGTCGAGCCACGCGTTGTAGCCGGCGACGGAAGGCGCGTTGTGCTCCGTGAACTGGAACGGACGCCCGCCTTCGTAGAGCTCGACCTGTCCGTAGCGCGCCATCTCGAAGTACTCGGAGACCGTGAGCGAGTCGACGAACGTCACGAGCATGCCTTCGCGCGACTCGTAGTACGCGTCGACGCTGCCGACGATCGGGAGGTCGATCGAGGCCGGGGTGACCGAGGCGAGGTTGTTGCCGGCGTTGGTGATGGTGATGGCTCCAGCGGTCGACGCGGTGATCTCGGTCGTCCCATTGAACTCCGAGACCACGCCGGTCGCGCGCACCCGTTGTCCCTCGGCGACGGCGGTCGGACAGCTGTTGCAGAAGATGAAGATGCCTTCCGACGTCGCGGGGTCGGCATCGACGTCCGTCGTCTCCTCCTGGAGGAAGAATCCGGAGAGCTTGTCGGTGCCCTGGAAGTTCGCGACGACGACGCCTTCGACGGTGACGGTCGCTCCCGGGATCGGCGTCGCGGCGCCGTTGCCCTGCACGTCGTGAATGGGCGTGATCGTGACGCCGTCGTCGTTCGTGATGGTGCCCTGGCCTTGGGCATCTCCGACGGTCGCGTTGGTGATGTTCGTGACGTTCACGAAGAACGTCTCGTTCGGCTCGACCGTGGTGTCGCCGTTCACGAGCACGGTGAAGCTGTAGGTCGTGCTGCCCTGGGGAATGGTCTGGCCGGTGAGCGACTTCGCGGCGTAGTCGTTGTTCGCCGTCGTGGCCGTGCCGTCGGCGGTCGCGATGTCGAACGTCACGCCGCCCGCCGGCGCCGCGGCGCTCAGGCTGACCGTGAACGTGAAAGGCGTGATGCCGGCGTTGCCTTCGGCGAGCGTGACGTCGTTGATCGAGAGCGTCACGCCACCGCCGCCGAGGGAGCCGTGCGGCGTCACGCTGAAGCTGTCGATGGAGAGGCCGTGATCGGCGCCGGTGTGGTCGGGATCCGACCAGCGGAGCATGATCTCCGAGCCGTTCGGGATGCTCAGGCCGGTGATCGTCGCGCTGATGGCGGAACGGTTCGCGGCCAGGTTGCCGTTGAGCGCCGCCGCCGAGCCGCCGGTGATGGGGCTGGTGAAGTCGAGCGCCGCGACCGCCGTCCCCGTCGACTGGAACTCCGCCAGCGAGCCGGTCACCGTCGGCGCGCCGACAACGTACGAGAATGCGATCGTCTGCGCCGCGGCCGCGCTGTTGCGCCACTGTTCGCCGACGTACGCAACGTCGAGCGACGTGATCGTCGCGCCGGTGTTGTTCTGCAGGCGGACGCCCCAGAACAGATTGCCGATCGCCGCGTTGCCCGAGCCGAGGGAGCCGAGGGAACGGTCGGTGGCGGTGCCCGTGCCGTAGCTGTAGAGATTGCCCGCGGTGTTGCTGCCGTCGCTCGCCACGATCGTAGTGCCGGTGCCCGTCCGGGCGTGATACCAGCCGGCGATCGTCGAGTTGTTCGTCCACGTCGCCGAGCCCGAGGCCGGCAGCGTGTCGAACTCCTGGGTGTAGGGGACGTCGAGAGTGCTCAGCGAGACCTGCGCCTGCGCCTGGGGCAGCAAGCCGACGAAGAAGACGAAGAACAGCCCTGCCAGACGACCGTGTTGCGCACGCATCATGAGCTCCCCTATCACTCGGTGGTGAGATCGCCGGAACGGGCAGCGGGAACCACGCGTTCGGCGGTGCGAAGTCTTGTACCCTTCGCGCCGCCCCTCTGTCCATGGTCTAGCCGTCAATTTCCTGCGCGGCGGTACCATCCTCCCGATGGACGTCGACCTGGCACTTGCGAAACTGAAGAAACTCGGGTCGAAGAAGAACCGCGAAGGCATGGCCCGCTACGGCATCGTCTCCCGCAACGTGCTGGGCGTCTCCGTCGCAACGATCCGCAAGATCGCGAAGGAGAACGGCCGCGATCACGATCTCGCGCTGCGCCTCTGGGAGACCGACGTGTACGAGGCGCGGATGCTCGCCGCGTTCGTCGCCGATCCGGAGCTCGTGACGCCTGCGCTGATGGATCGCTGGGCGCGCGACTTCGACAACTGGGCGATCTGCGACACGATCTGCTTCCACCTCTTCGACAAGACGCCGCACGCGCTGAAGAAGGTGAAGGTGTGGTCGAAGAGGAAACAGGAATTCGTGAAACGCGCCGCCTTCGCGCTGCTCGCATCCGTAGCGCTGCACGACAAGAAGCTGGACAACGCGCTGCTGCTCGATTGCCTGCCGCTCGTCGAAGCGGCCGCGGAAGACGACCGGAACTTCGTGAAGAAGGGCGTGAGCTGGGCGCTTCGCGGCATCGGCAAACGCCGCGGATGCAAGGAGGCAGCGATCGAAGTCGCGCGCCGGCTCGCCGCGTCCGAGGAACGCGCGGAGCGTTGGATCGGGAAGGATGCGCTGCGCGAGCTGACGCGCTAGCGCCCAAATGGCGCGTCAGCGCCCGAATGGCGCGTCAGCGCCCGAATGGCGCGTCAGCGCCCGAATGGCGCGCCAGCGCCCGAATGGCGCGTCAGCGCCCGAATGGCGCGCAGCGCCCGAATGGCGCGTCAGCGCCCGAATGGCGCGCAGCGCCGGAATGGCGCGTCGGCGCCCGAATGGCGCCCTAGCGCCCGTAGTCCCGCGGCGCGGTTCCGGTGGTGCGCGTGAACGCGGTACTGAACGCGCTCGCCGACTGATAGCCGACCTTTTCCGCGACGTCCGCGAGCGGCGGACGTTCATGCAGGAGGAGATCCTTCGCAATCGCCATCCGCCACTCGAGCAGGTACTGCATCGGCGGCATCCCCACGCGGCGGGCGAAGCGTTCCGCGAAGACGGCGCGGGACATGCCCGCGGAACGCGCGAGCTCCGCGACCGTCCAACGGCGCGCGACGTCCACGTGGATCTCGCGCAAGATGCGCGCGAGCGAAGGATCGGAGAGGCCGGCGAGCAGGCCGTGCTCTTCCCTCGCCGCGGAAGACGTCGAGCGGAAACGGAGCGCCTCCACGAGCAGCACCTGCACGAGACGCTCGAGGATCAGATCGCGACCGGCTCGATCGGCAGTCGCCTCGTCGCCGATCAATTCGACGAGCCGCTGCAAGCGCGAGGCGCCCTCTTCTTCGCGCCGGATGTGGATCATCGCCGGCAACAGCTTCACGAGCAGCTGCGCGTTCGCGCGCTCGAAGCGGAAGTAGCCGCCGAGCATGCGCATCGTCGGGGGCGCGGAACGATCGCCGTGATGCACGTTGCGATCGGTGGGCGTGACGAGCCGCGGCCGCATGCGCAGATCGGTCGCCATCCGGAAGCCGGGCGTCTCCGGGAGGAGCACGAAGTCCCCCTCCCGGAGCTCGACGACGCCGATGCCGTCGACGTCGAGAAAACACGAGCCTTCGAGCAGGATGCAGAAGCCCGGATCCTCATGCCGCGCGTAGCGGATGCTCCACTTCCCCGCCCCGCTCACGATCTTGGAGAGGACCGTTTGCGGACGGAGCAGCGTGATGATGGATGCGAGCGGATCGGACATCAGAGCTCGAAGCCTCCCGATACTTCGACATTCTCCCCCGTGATCCACCCGCAATCATCGGAGAGCAACGCGGCGATCACCTTGCCGACGTCGTCCGGCTCGCCGATGCGGCCCAACGCCGTCTTCGCCACGAGGGGCGGAATCACTTCCGGCATGCGCTCGAAGGCGTCGTGCCCGATGCGGGTACGCGTCGGTCCCGGCGCGACGCCGTTGACGCGAATGCCGCGCACGCTCAGCTCCTTCGCCAGATACCGCGTGAGCACCATCAACCCGCCTTTCATCGTCGCGTAGGCGGAGTAGCCGGCCGTGAGCGCCGTCGTCGCGGAGCTGCTCGCGGTGTTGACGATCGCGCCGCCATCGGCAAGATGCGGCAACAGCTTCTGCGTCAGAAAGTACGGCCCCTTGAGCAGGACGCGGTGAAACTGATCGTAGAGCTCTTCGCTCGTGTCCTCGAACATCGCCATCTGTCCGAACCCGGCGTTGTTCACCAGCCAGTCGAATGTCGCCCTTCCCCACCGCCCCCGCATCTCCGCGATAGCGCGCTCGACGAAGTCCGGAAACGTATCGCTGCGCCCGAC
>JAFAVZ010000371.1 GCA_019242175.1 Acidobacteriota bacterium | reverse complement strand
CTCGCGGTGAGGCGGACGATCGCATCGGTCGGCTCTTTCAACTTCGGTTCTTTGACGTCGTCGAGACGGATGTCCCCGACGCCGTGGAAAACGACGGCTTTCATGAATGCACCTCCGGTTTTGCGGCTAGTGCAAGGGGAAAGCCGGATTGAGGATTGAGAATTGAGGATTGAGGATGAAGAAGTCAGGCCGCTCTCAATCCTCAATCCTCAATCCTCAATTCCGAGCGCGTCGCTCAAAGAGCGACGAGCTCCAGATGCCGAATCTCCTGCTCCAGGAAGTCGCCGGCGATGCGTCGGAAGCGTTCTGTCGCATCCGTCACGAGGAACTGATGCAGCGGCTCGGCGCCATTCGTCGCACTCTCTCCGAGCGCGCTCTGCACCGCGAGCGCGGTGGTCTCCGCGGAGTCGACGATGCGCACCGAGTCGCCGACGACCTGCTCGATCGTGCCGCGCAGGATCGGGTAGTGGGTGCAGCCGAGGACGAGGGTGTCGATGCCGGCATCGATGAGCGGCTCGAGGTAGACCTCGGCCACTTCGCGCGCGACGTGCGTGTTGGCCCACCCCTCTTCCGCGAGGGGCACGAACAAAGGCGCAGCCGACTCGATGACCTCGGCATCCGGCTTCAACCGCCGGATCGCCTTGGTGTAAGCCTGCGCCTTCACCGTGCCCTCGGTCGCAATGACGCCGATGCGCCCCGCACTCTTCGCGACGGCCGCCTGCGCGCCCGGCTCGACGACGCCGATGACCGGAATCCGCAGCTGCTCCTGCAGCGTCGGCAACGCCGCGGAGGTCGCCGTGTTGCACGCGACGACGAGCATGCGAATCCCCCTCTCGAGTAGATGATTCGCCGCCTCGAGCGAATACCGCGTGACCGTCTCCGGCGACTTCGTCCCATACGGCACCCGCGCGCAATCGCCGAGATAGACCAGCGGCTGATTGGGCAAGACGCGGGCGATTTCCCGAAAAACCGTGAGGCCGCCAACGCCGGAATCGAACACGCCGACGGGTCCGTCGGAGGGGATTGAGGATTGAGGATTGAGGATTGAGGATTGCCTGCGGTCAGCGGCCATTCCCGTCCTCGCTCGCTTCATCCTCAATCCTCAATTCTCAATCCCGTGAAGGATTGCCTGCGGTCAGCGGCCATTCCCGTCCTTGCTCGCTTCATCCTCAATCCTCAATCCTCAATCCTCAATCCCGTCATGCGTCGCCGTCAGGCGGAGCAAACGCCCCTCCGCCGCCTTCCCGTTTGATCCCGTACTGTTCGATTTTCTTGTACAGGTTCGAGCGCGGGGTGTCGATCGCCTCGGCGGTCTTGGACACGTTCCAGCCGTGTTCGCGGAGCTTGGCCAGGATGAACGCCTTCTCCGCTTCGTCCTTGAACTCCTGCAGCGTGTTGAGGCGCATCGCGGAGGAGATGATGTCCGTCGCGGCGCGGAAGAATTCGGCGGGGAGGTCGGTCACGTCGATGGTGTCGTTCGGACCCATGATCACGAGGCGTTCGATCATGTTCCGCAGCTCGCGCACGTTGCCGCGCCACGGCGCATCCTGCAGCGCCTTCAGCGCCGAGGGCGTGAACTTCTTCGGATGCTTGTTGTGCTCCTCGGCGAACAGGTTCGCGAAGTGTTGTCCGAGGATGCCGATGTCGTCTTTGCGCTCGCGGAGGGGCGGGGTGCGGATGGGGATCACGTTGAGGCGATAGTAGAGATCCTCGCGGAAGCGACCATTGCGGATCTCTTCGGTCAGATCTTTGTTCGTCGCGGCGATGACGCGGACGTCGACCTTCACGACGGTCGCGGAGCCGACCGGCTCGACTTCCCCTTCCTGCAGCACGCGGAGCACTTTCGCCTGCGTACGGAGGGACATGTCGCCGATCTCGTCGAGGAAGATGGTGCCGCTGTCGGCGGCGACGAATTTGCCGGTCTGCTTGCGCACCGCGCCGGTGAACGAGCCCTTCTCGTGACCGAACAGCTCCGACTCGATCAACTCCTCGGGGATCGCGGCGCAGTTGACCTGGATGAACGGCATGTGCGAGCGCGAAGAACGGCGATGGATCTCGCGAGCGACGAGCTCCTTGCCCGTGCCCGACTCGCCGGTGATCAGGACCGTGGCTTTCGTCGGCGCCGCGCGCTCGATCTGCGACTTGAGGTCCCGCATCAGCTCCGAGTCGCCGACGAGCCGGTACTCTTTCTCCTGCTTTTCCTTCAGCTCGGTGTTTTCTTCTTCGAGCGACCGCTGGCGGACGGCGTTGCGGACGGTGAGCAGCAGTTTGTCGCGGTTGAGCGGCTTTTCGAGGAAGTCGAAGGCGCCGCGCTTCGTGCACTCGACGGCGGTGTGGACGTCGCCGTGGCCCGAGACCATGATGACCGGCGCCGTGATGCGCTGGGTTTTGAGGTTCTCGAGCACTTCGATGCCGTCGAGGATCGGCATCTTGATGTCGAGCAGGATCGCGTCGTACGACGTGCGCCCCGCCTTGTCCAGCCCTTCCTGCCCCGAACGCGCTTCTTCGATCCGGTAGCCTTCGTACTCCAACGTCATCCGGATGGCTTCCCGGATGCCGGTCTCATCGTCAATCACTAGAACGCGATACGCCATACAGCTCCGTCCCCTAGCATGAGGTCCGCCAATTGTAGGCGGCCACGGGCCGCGGCGTTGGTTGGCGAAGCCTCGGCCGGCTTTCCGGCGCTGTGGTTGACGGCGAGGGGGTGCCGAGGGAGACTCGGTGGGCGATGCGGTTCGATGAGGTGCTGCGGACGTTTCAGCAGTTTTTCGAGAGGGAGGGTGTGCGGTACGCGCTGATCGGTGGCCTCGCCATGCAGGCCTGGGGACGTTCGCGCATGACGAAGGACGTCGACATCGCCGTCGATCGCTCATCGCAGGATCGCGTGGTCGCGTTCGCCGAGGGGCTTGGCTACGAGACGCTTTACGTCAGCGAGGCTTACTCCAATCATGCGCATGCGGATTCGCGGCTGGGACGCATCGACTTCATGTATCTGGCTGGAGAGACCGCGGAGCGAATCTTTGGCGCGGCGACTGAGCGTCCCGTCGTTGGCGACGTCTTGGTTCCCGTCACGAGCCCGGAGCAGCATCTCGCGATGATGAAAGGCGTGGCGATGAAGAACTTCCCGCATCGCGCGTTGTTCGAGGCGAGGATGTCCGTCTTCTCCTGAAGCTGCCGGGCGTCGATCGGCAGATGATCCGGGACTACTTCGAGCGACAGGGCCTGTTGGAGCTGTTCGATGCCATCGAAAAAACCCGTTGAGCCGCTCGACGGATTCGAGCGCGATGTCCCGACCACTCACGCGGACAACCTCGCGCTTTGGCGGGTGCGCGAGCTCAACCCGATGGGTCCGTACGAATATCTGCAGTTCCTCTTGACCTTCACTGCTGATGAGCCGGCATCGCGCGAAATCACGCCCTGGGCGGAGCCTTTCGAGTTGTAATCAAGCCACGCAGTAGAATGCGCCCGCATGAACGTCGAGATCAGCCGCAACCCGAAGCTCGCGAAAATCGATCATCTCTTTCTCCTCCTCGCCGAAAAGCCGCGGGAGGCGGAGTTGCCGGAAGCCTTTGCGGAGAGCGTCCGCAAGAGCATCGTCGACGCGAGATTCGAGGGGCGATCGGACGAATCCATCACCATCCTCAACGGCGAGCCGCGCAAGGTCACGCTCATCGGCATCGGCAAGGCCGACGCCATCAGCCTCCGCGGCGTGCGCGCGGCGTTGTACGGCGTCGCGAAGTTGGCCAAGCGCAACCGTGACGCGCACATCGCCGTCCACCTCCCCTACCTTCTCAAAGGCCTCGACGCGAACCAGACGGCGCGGCTGCTCGCGGACTATCTCGCCGCCGCCGACTACAAGTACGACGCGTACCACACGCAGAAGAAGGACGAGAAGAAGATCGCCGTCGACGCGGTGCTCATCCCGCACGGCGAGGTCGACATCAAGCGCATCCAGGGCGACGCGCGGGCGTTGGCGGACGGCATCAAGACGGTGCGCGACCTCGGCAACGGGCCGGGTAACCTCGTCACGCCGACGCACATCGCCGATCGCGCCACGGAAGTCGCGGAGAGCGTGGGCGTCAAGATCACGGTGCACGACAAGAAGGGCATCGAGAAGCTGAAGATGGGCGGCCTGCTGGCCGTCAATCGCGGGTCGGCCCAGGAGCCGCGCTTCGTCGTTCTCGAATACGCGCCGAAGAAGGCGAAGAAGCACGTCGCGCTCGTCGGCAAAGGCATCACGTTCGACTCCGGCGGCATCTCCATCAAGCCCTCCGAAAACATGCACGAGATGAAGTATGACATGTCCGGTGGCGCCGGCGTGATCGCCGCGCTGACCGCCATCGCGCAACTGAAGCCGAAACTGAACGTGCTCGGGCTCGTCCCGAGCAGCGAGAACCTTCCCGGACCGCGCGCGGTGAAGCCCGGCGACATCCTTCGGTCGATGAGCGGCAAGACGATCGAGGTGATCAACACCGACGCCGAGGGGCGCCTGATTCTCGCCGACGCGCTGAGTTATGC
>JAFAVZ010000089.1 GCA_019242175.1 Acidobacteriota bacterium | reverse complement strand
ACGTCTACCATCACTTTCCGGACAAGGAAGCGATCTTCCGCGCGCTGCTCGACCAGTACTTCCAGTCGATGTCGCTCCCCGATTTCCCGTTCAACCGCGCGCTCGCCAGCGGCACGTTCCCGGAGAACCTCGAGCAGCTCGGCCTCGCCGCGCGCGACACCGTCCATTCGTATCGCGACTACGTGGCGCTGATCTACGTGGACGTCGTGGAGTTCGACGGCTCGCACATCCGGAAGTTCTACGAGAACATGGCCCAACGCTTCGAGTCGTTCATGAAGGCCCATGGGATGGAAGACGAGCTGCGCCACAAACTGCAGGACGGCCTTTCCCCGACGTCCGCCGTGATGCTCGCGACGCGCATCTTCTACAACTACTTCTCGGTCGAGATCCTGTTCGGCGTCCGCGACCACTTCGGCAAGGACACGGAGGAAGTGGTGGGGGAGATCTCGCGGATTCTGCGGAACGGGATGTTGAGGAAGTAGTTCCTGGTGTCCAGTCGCTGTTCCGGCAGAGGAGCCCTCACGCTCCTCCAGTGCGATGGTAAGGTTGTCGGATGCCGGCGAGCGATACGAGCCACCGCGCCCGCGAGATCGTGACGCGGATCCATCGCGCGCAGAGTGCCGCCACGAAATTCTGGGCTGCGGTGGAAATGAGCGACTTCACCCACAAGCTGGCGGAGGCTGGGCTGCGGCAGCGCTTGGGCTCGAGCGCCGACGCAGACGTCCGAAGAATTCTGGCCGAGACCCTTTACGGCCCGAGGACGAAGCGTTCGTGAGCGTTGAAGAGCTCTTCGGAAGGTGATCTCCATGGACGTTGTCGAGGTCGACGGCACCAACGTTCGCAAGTAGGATATCGATCGTGCAGATCGCATCCGGCAAAGTCATCGCAGGTCGAGTCGTCGTGGAAGCGGATCTCCCGGAAGGCGCGGACGTGACTCTCATTGCGCTCGATGGCGAAGAGACTTTCGAAGTGAGTCCGGAGCTCGAAGCCATCCTTCTCGAGTCGATTGCGCAGGGTCAGCGTGGCGAGATCATCTCCGCCGAAGAGCTGTTGCGCGAGTTGCGCAGTCAGGAATGATCCAGTCGCTTTCGGTTCGGATCACTGCGCTCGCTGCACGACAGATTCGCGAGGCACAATCCTGGTGGAGCATCCATCGCACGGCGGCACCGAACGCAATCACGCAGGAGTTAGAGCGTGCGTTCTCGCTGCTTGCGTCGCAGCCGCAGGTTGGTGGGCGTGCGATGAACGTGAGTTTGCCCAGTGTGCGCCGCGTGTTTTTGCCGCGCGTGAAATATCACGTCTACGACCACGTCATCGACGCGCCGGAGCGCGTAGTGGAGGTTGTGGCGTTCTGGCATGCCCGACGTGGCGACGGTCCGCCGATCTAACTCCGCCCCTCACCACCCCATCACGTACGCGAACACCAGCGGCGCCACGATCGACGCGTCGCTCTCGATGATGTGCTTCGGCGTGTCGATGCCGAGCTTGCCCCACGTGATCTTCTCGTTCGGGACCGCGCCGGAGTACGAGCCGTAGCTCGTCGTCGAGTCGCTGATCTGGCAGAAGTAGCCCCACAGCGGCACCTCGGGGCGTTGCAGATCCTGGTGAAGCATCGGCACCACGCAGATGGGGAAGTCGCCGGCGATGCCGCCGCCGACCTGGAAAAAGCCGATCGAAGTCTCGGCGGTCGTCTTCGTGTACCAGTCGGCGAGCTCCATCATGTACTCGATGCCGGTCCGCACCGTGTGCACGTTCTTCACGTCGCCGGTGATCACGTGGCCGGCGTACATGTTGCCGAGCGTCGCATCCTCCCAGCCGGGCACGAACATCGGCAGGTTCTTCTCCGCCGCCGCCACCATCCACGAATTCTTCGGATCGATCTGGTAGTACTGGCTGATCGAGCCGTCGCGCAGGATCTCGTACATGAACTGATGCGGAAAAAGGCGCTGCCCGGCCTGGTCCTTTTCCACCCAATGCTTGAGCACCGCGGCCTCGATGCGGCGCATCGCTTCGCCTTCCGGGATGCACGTGTCGGTCACCCGATTCATGTGCCGGTCGAGCAAGTCCTGTTCGTCCTGCGCGGAGAGCTGGCGGTAGTGCGGCACGCGCTCGTAGTGATCGTGCGCGACGAGGTTGAAGATGTCTTCCTCGAGGTTCGCGCCGGTGCAGCTGATGGCGTGCACCTTGTCCTGACGGATCATCTCCGCGAGGGAGAGGCCGATCTCCGCCGTCGACATCGCGCCGGCGAGCGTGACGAGCATCTTGTTCCCCGCCGCGAGGTGCTTGTTGTAATCCTCGGCCGCAGCGACGAGCGCCGCCGCATTGAAGTGGCGGTAGTGATGTTTGATGAATGCAGTGATCGGTCCGGGCATGGCGCGGCGAAGAATACAACGTGTTTCGTGCAGGCGCGAAGGCCGTTCAAACGGACTGCAGGTTTGAGCGCGAATGGCGGTCGAGGCGTGGCCGATCAGCGCAGCCGGCCGTGCCGGCTACTTGCGCGTCACCGTCACGGACGTCCGTCCCGTCGTCGGCGTCCCCGTGTTATCCGTTCCTTCGACGGTCAGCTCGGCCGTGACGGCGCCAAAGAGGCGGTCGTCCGTCACCGAATGGCGTTGCGCGAATCGGTAACGCAGCTCGCCGTTCGCCGCGATCGAAGTGGGAAAGCCGAGGGACTGGATCTTCGCCGAGTCGTAGCTTTCCTGCGCGACGCGCAGCGCGCCGAGCGCGACTACATCCGCGCTGACGCGGTTGATCGTCACCGCATGGCCGCCCGTCTCGCGGACCACAACCTCGAACGGGAACTCGTAGCGGTCGCCGCCGAGGGAGGTGGCGACGATGGGATTGGGGATGACCTGGATGGTGATGGCGCCGTGTCCGGCGCTCGGCGCCGCCGGGCTCATCGAGCCGCCGCCGCCCGCGCAGGCGACGACGGCTCCCAGGAGAAGAAGGAGAGTGAAGCGTTGCACCGGCGGGACGCTCCTGCATCGATCCTGCCACGTAGGGCCGGTTCTCCAATCGCCCAGGCGGGGCCGACTGGAGAGTCGGCCCTACATTCGATCCTACATTCGATCCTACATTCCGCCGCCCATCTGATGCAGCGTCACGACGCCGCACGCGATGCGAGCACCGGCGTTGCCGGTCGGCTGCGTCGTCAGGTCGTCCGCATTCGCGTGGAGGATGACGGCGTGATTCACGACCGAGGTCGATCCGGCCGCGACGGTGATCGAGCGCGTGTTGAACTTCGCGTGCACTTCGCCGCTCGCGTCCGCCGTCACGTTGCCGAAGTCGCCGGCGTGATGCGCCGCCGCGTCCGGCGCGCCGTGGGACATGTTCATCGGGTTGTAGTGACCGCCGGCCGCGTTGCCGCTGTCGCCGCAATCGCCCTTGTCGTGCACGTGAAAGCCGTGCGTGCCGGCGGGAACGCCGGTGAGGTCGGCCGTCACTTCGACCGAGCCGTCCGCCTGCTGCTGGAAGTGCACCATTCCCTGCGCCGTCGAGCCGGCGGCGGCCGGCGCGAGCATCGTCATCGCCATCGGCCCGTTGCCGGACGAGCTGGCGCAGGCGGCCAAGAAGACCGAAGAGACCAGGACCATGAGTGTTTTCTTCATCGTTTCTCCTATCGACGAGTTGCTGGTTGCTGGTGACTGGTTACTTGCGCTGCTGCCGGTTCCAGGCGCTGCAGCGCAAGCAACCAGCAACGAGCAACCAGTCACCGCTGTCATGGAACATATACCGTGACGTGCCTCGTGCGAGGTCCGTCCAGTTCGACGAAATAAATGCCCTGCCACGTGCCGAGGATGAGCTTGCCGTTGCGGTAGGGCCAGGTGAGCGAGCAGCCGATGAGCATCGAGAGAAAGTGCGCGTCGGAGTTGCCTTCGCCATGACGGAACGGCACGTTCGGCACGAGCGCGCGCAGCGCCTTCGTGAGATCCGCCGGCACGTCGGGATCGGCGTTTTCGTTCACGGCGATCGCGCACGTCGTGTGCGGAACGACGATCGTGCAGATGCCCTCGCCGCCGCCGATTTCGCCGAGTGCGCGATGCACTTCGTCTGTGACGATCACGATCTCTTCGCGCGCCGTCGTCCGGACGTTGAACGTCTTTTCCTTCATGCCCCGAGCATATAATTGCGGTACACTGCGACGCTAAAAATAACTTCCACGATGGCCTTCCATTGCATCCACTGCCGGTCGGAGATCGACCCGAAGTACAAGGCTTGCCCGTACTGCGGCGAGCCGATCACGGAGTTTCTCCGCCGCTATCTGGAACATCCCATCGACGGCAAATACCAGATCCTTGCCCGTCTCGGCGTCGGAGGCATGGGCGAGGTCTACAAAGTCCTGCACATCCATCTGAATGCGATCCGCGTCATCAAGATGATGCGCGCGAACATCGCTCAGGACGCCAGCGCGCACGAGCGCTTCCTGCGTGAAGCGCGCCTGGCCACGCGCATCCAGCATCCCAACGTCGCGGCGCTCTTCGATTTCTCCACGCTCGAGGACGGCTCGCGCTACATGGTTTGGGAGTACATCGAAGGCATCAACCTGCACGAGCTGATCGATGCGCGCGGGCCGCTCTCGCCGCGCTACGCCGCGAAGCTCGCCGTGCAGGCGCTTTACGGCCTCGATGCGATCCATCGCGCGGGCATCGTCCATCGCGACGTCAGCCCCGAGAATCTGATGATCTCGCGGGATGACGTACTCGACGCGGAGGCCGGCGGCCTCCGTAGGGCCGACGAGCGGGTGAAGATCATCGACCTCGGCATCGCCAAGCAGTGGGGCGACGAGGCGGACAACAAGACGAAGACCGGGATGTTCGTCGGCAAGTGGAAGTACTGCTCGCCGGAGCACCTCGGGATGCTGCCGGAAGGGGAACGGATCGACGGGCGGGCAGACATCTACTCGTTCGGCATCGTGCTCTACGAGATGCTAACCGGCGTGCCGCCGTTCCAGGCCGACACGCCGCACGGCTACCTGATGTCGCACGCTTCGGAGCGGCCGCGGTCGCTGCGGGAGATGAACCCGACCGTGATGCCGTCTCCGGATCTGGAGGCGCTGATCTTCCGGTCGATGGAGAAGGATCGGAAGAAGCGCTTCGCGACCGCGCGCGAGTTCGCGCAGGCGCTGGAGCAGATCCTGCCGACGCTCGATGACACGTCCGGCGCGGCCGGTCCGTTGCCGGTCGCGGTCGAGATCACCGATGAGGCGACGCGTCACGCCGAACGGCCGCGCATCGCGGCGGACGCGCCGACTGTCGTCGGGACGCAACGCGTCGATCCGATGGCCGCGGTGCTGAAGACCGTGGCGACGACGCCAAAGCCGGTCTCGCCGACGGCCAAAACCGTGCCGCGCGCGCGCCCCCTCGCCCCAGCGCCGCCGGTGAAGAAGAAAGGTGGCGCGGGACGCTGGATCGCGATGCTCGTCGTGCTTGCGGCGTTCGGCGCCGGCGGCTATGCAATGTGGAAGAACCGCGTGTTCGACACACGGCCGCCGGCGACCACGACCACGACGCGCGCCTCGACGCTCGTCGTTCCGCCGACGCAGAAAGCGGCAGTGCCCCCGCCCGTCGCCGTGGCCCCCGGACACGTCGGCATCAACGCGTTTCCGTGGGCGAATGTCGTGAGCGTACGCAACGTCGAGACGAATGAACAGCTCGCGATCGAACAGAGCCTCGTGACGCCTGCGCCGATCGAGCTCGCGCCGGGACGGTGGGAGATCACGCTTTCGAATCCGACGCTCGGACCGGCGGTGACGCGCGTCGTCGACGTTCGCGCCGGTGAAGACGAGACGCTCAACGTCGCGCTCGCCGATCCGGAGACCGTCGCGTTGCCGACGTTCGGAGAGAGAGCGCAATGAAGCGCCTTGCGCTGCTCCTTCTCGTCGCGCTGCCGCTCGCGGCGGCGCCGGAGAAATGGGCGGAGGAGTACAAGAGCGGGACGAAGCTGCTGAACGCCGGCAACGCGTCGGGCGCGGCCGCGGCGCTGGAGCGCGCGATCGCGGAGAAGCCGACGGAAGCGGCGAACGTGCGCTCCGGCAACGAGATCCTTCCGTACTACGTGCCGCACTTCTTCCTCGGCATCGCTCGCCAGAGTCTCGGCGATCCCGAGGCGGCGTTGCGCGAGCTGCGGCTTTCCGAAGAGCAAGGCATCATCCAACGGACGCCGTACCTGGCGCAGTTGCGCGACTGGCGTGCGCAGGCGCAGTCGGAGAAACAACGCCGGCTCGACAGCGCCGCCGCGGAACCGCGCAGCGCAGCCGATGCGGCGGTGAGTGCGGCATTCAAGGCACAGACGCAGGCGATGAGTGCGCGGGCCGAGAGCTCGGATTCGTATCGCGCCGGACAACGCAAGCTGCAGGAGGCGCGCGATATCGTGAGAGGCGCCGGCAGCGACGTCGGCGCGTTTCGTCGCGCCGCGAGTGCGGCGAACGAAGCGCAGCAGTTGTTCGCCGCGGCGAAGGAAGAGGCGGCGAATCGTCCCAAGCCGGCGCCTGCGCCGGTTCCGGTGCCGCAGCCGGTCGTCGCCGCGCCCGTTCCCCAACCGCCGCCGGCGCAACCGATCGCCGTTCCGCAGTCGCAACCTGTCGTCATTCCGCAACCGCAGCCGCAGCCGGTGGTCATCGAGAGTCCCGAGCTTGCCGACGCGCGCATCGCGTTGCAGAGCTATCGGCGTCGCTTGATGGAAGTGCCCGCCGACCGGCGCAATGACAAAACGATCCGCCGCGCGCTCGAAGACACGGCGAAGGCGCAGGCCGCGTTGTCGCCGTCTGCCGACTCCGCGAGCATCCGCCGCATCGTGGCCGAGATCCGCCGCCGCGAGAACGAGCTGACGATCTATCTCGCAATGCGTCCCACCCCGCCGCCGCCCTCGCCCGCCGATGCGACGCGCGCACGGCTGGAGTCGGCCTATCGCGCGTTTGCCCTGGGCGATCTCGCGTCGTCCGAACAGATGCTCAGCGCGCTCATCGCCGCGAAGCCGCTGGCTGAGGCGTATCTGCTTCGGGGATGTGCTCGATATACGCAGGCCGTGCTCGCGCGGAACGCCGATCTCGCGCCGGCAACGAGCGACTTCAAAGCCGCGCTGCAGCTGAATCGCGCGCTGCGGCTGGACGGCGCCGCGTTCTCACCGAAACTGATCGCTTATTTCGAGAGCGTGCGGAAACAGTAGGGACGGCGGCCCGTAGTGTCATTCTGAGCCCTGAAAAGGGCGAAGAATCCGTACCTTTCGGGCGCCGCGCCTGAAGGTACGGATCCTTCGCCGTCTTCGCGACTCAGGATGACACCGAGCACCCTTGACGAACCGCATCCTCGGTGCTAAGTTTTCAGCATATGCTAAAAAAACAGCAGCAAATCCAGGCTCTCAGCCGGCGGGAGCGCGAGATGATGGACGTCATCTTCCGCGCCGGCCACGCCACGGCGGGGGAGGTCATGGCCGCGATGGCGAATCCGCCGAGCTACTCCGCCGTCCGGGCCACGCTGCGCATCCTCGAGGAGAAAGGCTTTCTCCGCCACGAGGACGACGGCACGCGTTACGTCTACCGGCCGACGCTGAACCGCGACAAAGCGCGCGACTCGGCGCTCGACCACGTCCTGAACACGTTCTTCGACGGCTCGGTGGGCAACGTCGTGGCCACGCTGCTGGAGCGCAAGCACGAGCTCTCGCCCGAAGAGCTGGATCGCATCTCCGAGCTGATCGACGACGCGAGGAAGGAAGGCCGCTGACATGCAAGCCCTCATCGATGCCGCATTTGCCCTGCAACGTTCCGGCGCCCTGAAGCTGTTGCTTCCGTTGCTGCTGAAGGCGACGCTGATCGCGCTCATCGGGCGCCTCCTCATCCTCGCCGTCCCCCGCGCCTCGGCCGCGACGCGTTACCTCGTCGCGCTCACCACGCTCGCGGCGTTGCTCCTCCTGCCCATCCTCACGATCGCGTTGCCGACGTGGCGCCTGGCGATCCTGCCGGCGGAGCGCGTCGAAGAAGCGGTCGTCGCTCCTGTCGCGCAGCGCAGTGTTGCGCCGAAGCTGGCCGCGGAGCCGAGCCTGGCGAAAGAGCTGCCGGTCGAGGCGCCGCAGGTGCTGAAGGCAGCGGCAGTCGTCGCCGACTCCGGCGCGCGCGCCGCCACGATTCTCTCCGCGTTGCGCGCGAGCTGGCGCGGCTGGTTCCTCCTGGCCATGCTCGCCGTCGCCGTCGCGATGCTCGCCCGCCTCGGCGTGGGCGTCGTCGGGATCTGGTGGGTCACGAAGCGCGGCACGGAGCTCGAAGACGAAGCGCTGCTCACGGAGCTCGACCGTGCCTGCGATCGTCTCGGCGTCAACCAACTCGTGCGCGTGCTGCTCAGCGAGCATGTCGACGTCCCGCTCGTGTGGGGTCTGCGCAAACCGGTGATGCTGCTGCCGGCGCACGCTGCCGGCTGGACGCGCGATCGTCTGCGCGTCGTCTTCCTCCACGAGCTCGCCCATCTCCGTCGCCGCGACGCCGTCACGCTCTTCATCACCCGCGCGGCCGCGGCGATCTGGTGGTTCCATCCGGTCGTCTGGTCGCTCGACCGCACCGCACGCCGCGACTGCGAGCAGGCCTGCGACGATCTCGTGCTTGGCGCCGGCACGCGCCCGAGCGATTACGCCGATCACCTGCTCTCGATCGCGCGCCTGCTTCCGCATCGCGATCCGTTCGGCGCCGTGACGCTCGCGATGTCGCGCCGTTCGCAGCTCGAAGGACGCCTGCTCAGCATCCTCCACCCGCACGTGCGTCGCGCCGCGACGTCGCGCAATGCGGCGATCGTCGCCGGCGCGCTCGCGCTCCTGCTCGTCGTGCCTCTCGCCTCGATGCAGCTCACCGCCGCGCCGTCGAAAGACGACGCGAAGGTCGTCAAGCGTGAGTCCCCCAAGACGCCGTCGTCGACGGTGAGCGTCGTCGCCAACCGCTCCGACGATCATCCGGAAGATCCGGAGAAGACGTCCGACTTCGAAGAGCCGAAAGACTTCCACGGCTACATCGGCGACCTCGTCGACGGCATCCGCGGCGGCAAAGGCTGGTACGAGCGCGGCAATCGCTACTTCAACAGCCGCCAGTACGAACGCGCGATCGCGGCGTACGAGAAGGCCGTCGAGCTCGACGATCAGCCGGCGAAGGCCGCGTACAACATCGCCTGCTCCTACGCGCTGCAGAGCGATCGCAATCACGCCTTCGAATGGCTCGACAAGGCCATCGACCTCGGCTACGACGACACTGACCACTACATCGATGACAGCGATCTCGATCCGTTGCGCAGCGATCCTCGGTTCCAGCGCCTGATCGACCGCATGTCGCGCTCGCGCCGCGGCGACCGCCGCGTGCAGGAAGCGCTGATGGAAGCCGATCGTCTCCGCGCGGCGCACAGCAACGACGGCGGCGAGTGGGCCGAAGCCGGCGCCGATCTGCTGCGCGTTCGCGAGCTACCCCGCGCCATCGATGCGCTGCTGCGCGCCGTCGACGCCGACCGAGGAAACACGAACGCGTGGCACAACCTCGCGTGCGCGTTCGCGCTCTCCGGCGATCGCGAGCAGGCGCTCGACGCGTTGGAGCGGTCGATCCGCGTCGCGGGCAACTCAGCGGATCAGATCAAGAACGATCCCGACCTCGCGTCGTTGCGCGCCGAGCATCGCTACATCGCGCTGCTCGATCTCGCCCGTTCGCTGGAGCTCAACCACGGCGGCGGGAAGTGGATCGACAACTTCTTCAATCCCGATGATGCCCAGGATTGGGCGAAGTCGGTGAAGGGATACGAGGCCGTCGTGCGCGCGAATCCGGAAGTCGGCCGCGCCTGGTACAACCTCGGTTTCTCTCGGCTCAAGGCCGGCGACAGCCGAGGGGCGATTGCCGCGTATCAGAAGACCCTGGAGCTCGGTTATCGGCCGGGCCTTTCGTCCTACAACCTCGCGTGCAGCTACGCGCGCGCCGGCAACAAGGAAGCCGCATTCCAGGCTCTGCAGAGCGCCATGGAGCACGGCATGGATGTCGCAAAATACCTGAACGACGATGAAGACCTCGACTCCCTCCGCGCCGATGCCCGCTTCGACGCTTTGATCGACAAGGCCGAAGCGAAGCGCCGGTGGACGAAGCGCGAGAGTCACGACGACGACCACTAAACCTCTCTCCTCCTGGAAACAGAAAGGGCCGGCTCTCCCAAGCCGGCCCTTTTCCCGTGGCGACCGGCTTCAGCCGGTTCCAAGCGAGCGATTACTTCTTGCGCAGCTCCACGCCGGCGGCGACGAACGCGACTTCCTTCGCCGTGCCGTCCGCGTTGCGCGCGAGCTTCGCGGCGCCGTCTTCCTCGACGTGATCTGCCTCTTCCTTCGAAAGCGTGCGGATCGTCGTCACGCCTTCGGCGCGCGCCTTCCAGCCGGCCGAGTCTTTCGGGACGAAGAAGCCGTAGTCCTTGAACGTCACGCGGACGCCCGTCTTCGCGCCTTCCGGCGTGAGCTGCATCCAGCAGCCCATCTGCGAACAGACCTTCTCGATCCGCCCTTCGACCACGACGTTGTCCTTCGTGTACGACTCGGGATTCTCGAGCACGTCCGCGAGCGGCGTGGCCTTCGCGTCGGCTTTGATGGCGGATCCGCGCTTGACGACGTCGTCGGCGAAGGCGGCGGTGGCGAGGAGAAGCAGTGCTGCGATGGCTTTTTTCATATGTGCTCCGAGTCTAAAGAAATTGAAAATTGAAAATGGAAAATTGGAAACGGAGGAGTCGGCGTCGCTTGAGGTGTTTTCAATTTTCAATTTTCAATTTTCAATTCGTAAACAAAAAAGGCGGGCCGAAGCCCGCCTCCGTGGAAGACCAATGGCCGGATGCTAAGCGTTCTCCGCGCTGCCGATGCGCATCCCGTAGAACGACCGGTACACGAAGAACATCGCGATCACGAGGAAGACGCCGGACAGGATGCGCGTGATGCCGCCCTGGCCGTTCTTCGTCATCTCCACCGCGAGCTCGACGGCGAGGAGGCCGAAGAGCGTCGTGAACTTGATCACCGGGTTGAGCGCGACGGAAGACGTGTCCTTGAACGGATCGCCGACCGTGTCGCCGACGACCGTCGCCGAGTGAAGGGGCGTGCCCTTCTCCTTCAGCTCGACCTCGACGATCTTCTTCGCGTTGTCCCATGCGCCGCCGGCGTTGGCCATGAAGATGGCTTGGTAGAGGCCGAACACCGCGATCGAGATCAGGTAGCCGATGAAGAAGAACGGCTCGAAGCAGGCGAAGGCCAGCGTCGAGAAGAACACCGTGAGGAAGATGTTGAACATGCCCTTCTGCGCGTACACCGTGCAGATGTCCACGACCTTCTTGGAATCCTCGACGCTCGCCTTGGTGGAGCCCTCGAGGCGGATGTTCTTCTTGATGAACTCAACGGCGCGGTAGGCGCCCGTGCTCA
>JAFAVZ010000020.1 GCA_019242175.1 Acidobacteriota bacterium | reverse complement strand
ACGCAGGAATCGTACCGCGACGCGTACGGCCGCATGCTCACCGCCGATCGCCAGTTCGCGCGCAACACCGTGAATCAGCTGTGGAAGGAGATGTTCGGCGTCGGCCTGGTCGAGCCGCTGAACGGCTTCGATCTCTCCAAGCTCGATACGCAGCCATCGAATCCTCAACTGCTCGAAGACCTGACGACGGAGCTCATCCGCAACGGCTTCAACCTGCGCGGCATCCTGCGCACGATGGCCGTGTCGAGCGCGTATCAACTCTCGTCGACGTACACGCCGGGCGCGTGGAACGAGACGTGGACGCCGTACTTTGCGCGTCACTATCCGCACCGGTTGCCGGCGGAGATGATGCTCGACGCCGTCGCGAAGGCGACGAACGTCCCGCTGGCGATCACGGTGCAGGGGATCGGCACCGTCACCCGCGCGATGCTGTTGCCCGATCCGCTCGAGTCGCGGCGCAGCGGCTCGGGCATCTGGCTCGACGAATTCGGCCGCGGCGATCGCGACGCCACCGCGCGCACGAGCGACACGTCGATCTCCCAGGCGCTCTCGCTGATGAACAACACGATCGTCACCTCGCGCGTGAAACGCAGCAAGGCCGACTCGACGCTCAACAAAGTGCTGGCCGGGACGACTGACCCGGGCACGATCGTCGACCAGCTCTACCTCGCCACCCTTTCGCGCAAGCCGACGAGCGGGGAGCGGACGCAAGCCATCAACTACTTGACCAGCGGCACGCTGGCCAACAAAGCGGAAGACCTGCAGTTCGTGCTGCTCAACGAGCTCGAGTTCCTCTTCGACTGATCACCGTGTCATCCTGAGCCGCGGAGACGGCGAAGGATCTGCTCGCAGAACTCTGGAGACACCATGCCCAAGACGCCGACCTCGAACTGCTCCGACTGCACCCGCGGCTCCGGCTTTCCGCTGAAAGGCGAGGGCTTCTCTCGCCGCCGCTTCCTGAAGGTCGCCGGCACGGGACTCGTCGCCTCGTACTTTGCCGACGTCCTCGATCCGCGCCTCCTCTATGCCGCCACCACCGCGCCGAACGTCACGCTGCGCAACACGGCGAAGAACTGCATCTTCATCTTCCTGTCCGGCGCTCCAAGCCATGTAGACACGTGGGACCTCAAGGAAGGCTCGTGGACGCCGGCCGACTTCACGCCCGACACGTACGCCGGCGGCAACATCCGCTTCCCGCGCGGCCTGATGCCCCAGACCGCGACGCACATCGACAAGCTCGCGTTCGTGCGCGCAGGCTTGTCGTGGGCGGCCGTACATCAGCTCGGGCAGGCGTGGGCCCAGATCGCGCGCAATCCGGGCGGCGCCACGGGCGCCATCGCGCCGCACATCGGCGCCGTCGTCTCCCTCGAGTCGCAGGCCAAGCGCACGACGGCCGACGTCCTGCCCGGCTTCATCGCCCTCAACTCGCCGGGCATTCCGACGTCCGGCTATCTCGCTGCGAAATATGCTCCTTTCGGCGTGCAGACGGCGTCGACGGGACTGGCCACGCTCTCCCATCCGGACGGTGCGTCGCGTTTCTCCGACCGCTGGAGCTTCCTCCACCAGCTCGACGCCAACCGCCGCTCCGGCGCCCTCGGCAAAGCGTCGATGGACATGAACGACTTCTACGATCAGTCGAAGGCGCTGATGGACACGCCGGGCATCAACAGCTTCTTCAGCTTCAATGACGCCGACCACGCGAAGTACGGCGCGAGCAGCTTCGGCGACTCGCTGATCGTTGCGCGCAACCTTGTCGCCGCGCGGCGCGGCACGCGCTTCGTGCAGGCCACGCTCGGCGGCTGGGACCACCACGACGGCATCTACGACAAGCCGGCAGCCGGCGTCAATTCTCTCTACACCCAGTGCGCGATGTTCGATCCCGCGTTCGGCGCGTTGCTCACCGATCTCGCGGCGATGCCGGGCTCGGCGACGGGCAAGACGCTGCTCGATGAGACGATGGTCGTCGTCCTCGGCGAGTTCGGACGCACGACCGGCGCGCTGAACAATCAGGGCGGCCGCGATCACTACCTGCGCATGTCGATGGTCTTCGCCGGGGGCGGCGTCCGCGGCGGTCGCGCGCTCGGCAAGACGGATGCGAACGGCGCGAGCGCCGTCGACTACGGCTGGAGCCAGAACCGCGACGTGCGCCCCGAAGACGTGACGTGCACGCTGTATTCGGCGCTCGGCATCGACTACACGACCGTGCGCAACGACGACCCACTCGGCCGCGGGTTCGAATACGTCCCGTTCGCCAAAGACGGCGTCTACAAGCCGATCGAAGAGCTTTGGTGAGCGGGCGTCCCGCCCGCGCGCCGCGGCACGTCCCGTGCCGCGGCTAACGTAGACTGACGAAGGGCGCCGGGCGAGGACGCCCGTCGTAACCGCTCTCAAAACGTAGGGCCGGCTCTCCAGCCGGCCCATTTTCGATGCTGGGCCGGCTGGAGAGCCGGCCCTACGTTTCTGGCATAGTGGCGCGATGTCCGTCGCGCAGTTCCTCGTCGCGCTCATCGCGATCTTTCTCGCCGCGAAGCTCTTCGGCGAGCTCGCCGAACGCCTGGGCCAGCCCGCCGTCCTCGGTGAGCTGATCGGCGGCATCGTCGTCGGCGCGTCGGGCCTCGGCGTCGTCGACGCGCACGACCCGACGATCCACTTGCTCTCCGAGCTCGGCGTCCTCCTCCTGCTCTTCCTCATCGGCCTCGAGACCGACCTCCAGAAACTGATGGCCGTCGGCGGCAGCGCGGTCTCCGTCGCCATCGTCGGCGTCGCCCTGCCCTTCGTCGGCGGCATCGCCTTCGGCCAGCTTCTCGGATTGCCCACGTTGGTCGCGGTCTTCCTCGGCGCCTCGCTCACCGCGACCTCGGTCGGCATCACCGCGCGCGTCCTCTCCGACCTCGGCCATCTGCAGGACGACGAATCGCAAGTCGTCCTCGGCGCGGCCGTCGTCGATGACGTCATCGGTCTCGTCATCCTCACGATCCTCAGCACCGTCGCCGGCGGCGGCTCGCTGAGCGCGCTCGGCATCGCGAAGACCGTCCTCGTCGCGTTCGGCTTCGTCCTCGCCGCGATCGTGATCGGCTCCTGGCTCGCGCCGTCGCTCATCCGCCTGATCGAACGGCTCGACGTCGCGCGCGGACTCTTCTTCGGCGCGATCCTCTTCGCGTTCGCCCTCGCCGCGCTCGCGGTGCAGATCGGCTCTGCGCCGATCATCGGCGCGTTCGCCGCCGGGCTCGTGCTCGCGCGCACGAACAAGCGCGAACAGATCGAGCGGGAAGTGCACGACCTCGCGCACTTCTTCATCCCCATCTTCTTCGTCGTCGTCGGCGCAGCCGTCGATCTGCGCTCGCTCAATCCGCTGGAGAGCGAGCCGCGGCGTTATCTGCTGATCGGACTCGGGCTCACCGCGATCGGCGTCGTGGCGAAAGTGCTGGCGGGATTCGCGGCGCTACGGCGCGGGCTGAAACGCTTGCGCATCGGCGTCGCGATGGTTCCCCGCGGCGAGGTCGGCCTGATCTTCGCCCAGATCGGCCTCACCGCGGGGCTGCTCAACGCGGGTCTCTACAGCGCCGTCGCGCTGATGGTCATGCTCACGACGTTCCTCACGCCCATCCTCCTGCGGCGCATGCTGCCGAAGGGGAGGAAGACCGAGTTGCACGGCGTGAGCGACTACGTCGTCGACGCGCCCGAATGATCAGACGCGGCGCCGCACGGCCTGATACTCCGGCTCGTCGGTGGTGCCGCCCACGTTGCCCATCCGCTGGATGCGCGACGAGATGTCGTTGATGCGGTCCTGCGTCAGCGGGTGATCGAGGAAGAACTTCTCCACCGCGTTCGGCGAGCCCTTCTCCAGGCTGAGCAGCTTCTGGAACATCTTCAACATCCCGTTCGGGTTGTAGCCCGCCTTGGCGAGATAGCCGAGTCCGAGGTCGTCGGCTTCCTTTTCATCGCCACGGCTGAAACGCGCCAGCGCGCCGCCGGCGAGGATGTTCGCCAGAATCGTCTGCATCTGGTTTGGATTTTGACCGAGGAGGATGGAGCCGATGACGCTGATGGTTTGCTCCTGCTCGATCTTCTTCACCACGTGCCGCGCCACGTTGTGGCTGATCTCGTGGGCCATGACGCCCGCCAGCATGTCCGCGGTGTCCGCCTGCTGGATCAGTCCGCTGTTGACGTACACGTGGCCGCCCGGCAGCGAGAACGCGTTCACGGAGGGATCGTTGACGACGTAGAAGTGGAAGGGGAGGTTCGCCATCGGCGTCTGCGCGTGGATGCGCTCGCCGACGGAACGAACGTAGGCGTTGAGCTGCGGATCGGTGTTCAGTTGACTCTGCTGCGCGACCTGGGCCGCCATCTGCTGGCCGAGCTGCCACTCCTGCTCGATCGAGATGCTGCTGCCGGAGCCGATGCCGCCCGAGCCGCAGCCCGCAGAGCCGAGCGCGACGAGGAGCAGGATGGGAACCAGAAAATGCCGAGACTTCATTTGTTTCCTCCGCCGCGCGCTGTGTGCAAAGGGAGGGCCGGATGAAATGTAGGCGGGGAAAATGTAGGGCCGGCTCTCCAGCCGGCCCAATGTCGACGCTGGGCCGGCTGGAGAGCCGGCCCTACATTCAGTGATCGCTTGCGGTGACGAGCATCCCTCGGCGCACGAGGTCTTGCACGAACGCCTTCACCTCGCGATCGACCTCTTCGGTTTCGCGGTGCCACCGCTCCGCGAGGATGTTCGCGATCTCGATCGGCTGATGGCCGCCTTCGAGCTCGGACCAGATCTCGACGCCTGAACGGTTGACCATCAGATACACGCCGCGCGTGCTGTCGAGGAGCACGCCGCCTCGCCCTTCCGCGTCCGAGAGGATCCGCACGCTCGGGGGCACGGCGAGGGACGCGGGATAGAATCGATCCGGCAGAAAGTAGTGGTCGAACGGCATGTCCTTCGCAGCATGCAAAGCATGAGCAAACACAACAACGTCAATCCCGGGCAGTACAAAGTTGGCGGCCGCGAGCACTCGGAAGGCCATGGAGAAGCGATCCTCCACGAGAAGGAGAAGGCGGAGTTGAAGGCGCATGACGGCAAACACGTCGCGCAGAACGAGCACCCTCTCCCCGGAAGCAAGGAGAACGACCAGGAGCGATGACCCTGACCATCGATGATGTGATGAATCCCGCCGCGAGGGGACGCAGCCTCTCGCGGCGCGCCGAAGAGATGCCTGCGTCGCCCATCCGCAAGCTCGCGCCTCTCGCCGAGCTCGCCAAGGCTCGCGGCACGCGCGTCTACCACCTGAACATCGGCCAGCCGGACATCGAGACGCCGGCCTGCATGCGCGATCGGCTCAAGACGCTGGAGTCGACCGTGCTCGAGTATTCGCCGTCGTCCGGCACGCCCGAGTTCATCCGATCGCTCCAGAGCTACTACGAACGCCGGCTCGGCATGCAGCTCGCGGCCGGACAGATCCTCGCCACGACCGGCGGCAGCGAAGCCATCCTTTTCTCGTTCATGGCCGTTTGCGATCAGGGCGACGACATCATGGTCGTCGAGCCCTTCTACGCGAACTACCGCGCGTTCGCCGCGATGGCCGGCTGCAACATCGTCCCGGTCGTCAGCCGCGGCCGCGACGGTTTCCACCTGCCGCCGCGCGAGCTGTGGGAGCGCGCGCTGACACCGCGCACGAAGGCCGTGATCCTCTGCAATCCGGGCAATCCGACCGGCACGGTTTACAACCGCGAGGAGCTCGACGACATCGCGAATTTCTGCCGTGAGCACGGCCTCTTCCTCATCTCCGACGAGGTCTATCGCGAGTTCGTCTACGACGGGCGCAAGGCGATCAGCGCTCTCGAGATCGAAGGCGCCGAAGAATTCGTGATCGTGGTCGACAGCCTCTCCAAACGCTACAGCGCCTGCGGCATCCGCCTCGGCGCGCTCGTCACCCGCAACGGCGAGCTTTATGACGCGTGCCTGCGCATGGCCCAGGGACGCCTGTCGCCGCCGGGCCTCGCGCAGTTCATCGCCATCGGCGCCGAATCTCTCGGCGATGACTACACGCGCGGCGTCGTCGAGGAGTACCAACGCCGCCGCGACGTACTGTTCGAAGGCTTGACGTCGATCCCCGGCGTCTTCCTGCAGAAGCCGGAAGGCGCGTTCTACTGCATCGCGAAACTGCCCGTGGAAGACGCCGAAGACTTCGCGGTGTGGCTGCTGACCGACTTCTCGCACGAAGGTGCGACGGTGATGCTCGCGCCGGCGAACGGCTTCTACGTGTCGCCGCTCGGCAAGAGCGAAGTGCGCATCGCGTACGTGCTGAAGGAAGAGGATCTGCGGACGTCGATCCAGCTGTTGAGGGTCGCGCTGGAGCAGTATCGATTGAAGTAGTTACTGGTTGCTGGTTGCTGGTTACTTGCGCCTTGGCTCGCTTCAGGCGCAGCAGCGCGAGCAACTAGCAACCAGCAACCAGCAACTGATCGCGATACGATCCGCCTCATGAAGTATTGGCTGATGAAATCCGAGCCGTCCGCGTACTCGATCGATGATCTGGAACGGGACGGCTCTACACACTGGAACGGCGTCCGCAACTACCAGGCGCGCAACTTCATGCGCGACGAAATGCGCGTCGGCGATCAGGTCCTCTTTTACGCCTCGAATGCCGATCCATCCGGCGTCACCGGCATCGCGGAGATCGTCCGCGAAGGCTATCCGGAGGAGAAAGAGCCGACGTGGTCGATGGTCGACATCCGCTTCGTCGAAAAGTTCGCGCGCCTCGTGCCGCTCGACGAGTTGAAGACGACGAAGGGGCTGGAGGACATGGTCGTCACGCGCAAGGGCTCGCGGCTCTCCGTGCAGCCGGTGACGAAAAAAGAGTTCGACGTCGTCGCGAAGCTCGGGCGCAAACGTGGCTGAGCTCGAGCTGCAACGCGGCGACATCACGAAGCTCGCCGTCGACGCGATCGTGAACGCCGCGAACTCCTCGCTGCAGGGCGGGGGAGGCGTCGATGGCGCCATCCATCGCGCCGCCGGACCGGAGCTGGTGCAGGAGAGCCGTCGCCTCGCGCCATGCCCGACTGGCGAGGCGCGCATCACGGGCGGCTATCGACTGCCGGCGCGTTTCGTCATCCACACCGTCGGTCCCATCTGGCGTGGCGGCGATCGCAACGAAGACGAGCTCCTCGCCTCGTGCTATCGCAACAGCATGCGCCTCGCCGTGGAGAACGGCGTCCGCACGATCGCGTTTCCCGCCATCAGCTGCGGCATCTACGGATTCCCGGTCGGCCGCGCGACGGAGATTGCCGTCCGCGAGACGCGCGCCTTCACCGCGAGCGAGCCGGGCATCGAGCGCGTGATCTTCGTCGCGTTCGGGGATGACGTTGCGTCCGCCTACGACCGCGAGCTGAGCAAGCGGTAGCGGCTGCTGGCGCGTTGTTTGCGCGGAACGGACGGCGATGACTGTCGCTCCGAGTTGTCCCGTGCTCGTCGTTCACGACGACGATGTCTTCCGCAAGTCGCTCATCGCCGAGCTCGACCAGAGGCACTTCACCGTCACCTTCGCTCCCGACGGCGACGAAGCCGTCCGCCTCCTCGGTGAGCGCAAGTTCCGGGTCGTGCTCGTCGGCCTCGACCTCGCGCGGCAGAAGGGGACGACGGTGCTGGAGCGCCTCCGCGAGACCCGTGACAAGAACTGCGGCGTGATCATCCTCGGCGACCCTCATCCCGAGGTGCGGAAGGCCGCGCCTTGGGCGGACGAGACGCTGCTCAAACCCGTCGACGCGAGCTGGGTCGCGACGCGCGCGCAGCAGTACTGCAACTGCGGGTAGATGTATGAGACGTGAGCACCGGCTTCAGCCGGTTCCGAGCGTGAACGCCTCAACTGGCCGAACGTGAGAACCGGCTTCGTTTCAAAGCGTGAAACGCCCTCAACTGGCCGAACGTGGGAACCGGCTTCAGCCGGTTCCGGGACGGGCTGAAGCCCGTCCCCACGTTGTCCTAGTTTCGATTCGCATGGTGCGCGCGTCTCATTGCGCATGAGACGTTTCTTCGCACTGCTGTTGCTCCTCGCCGCTCTCGCCTGCAAGAAGGAAGAGCGGGCCATGGAGCCGAACCAGATCGCCTCGCCGCCGCCTGTCCCTCCGCCGCCGCAGACCGAGGCCTTGCGCGCGCAGGTGGCGACGGATGGCGCCGATGCCAGCGGCGCCGCCATCGCGCCTGCGACCGTTCCCGCCGCGCCGGCGATTCCGCGGATGATGATCCGCACCGCGACGATCACCATGGTTGTCGGCGACACCTCTGCCGTCATCGACAAGATCACGCGCGCGATCGAGGCGAATGGCGGCTACGTCAACGACTCGAAGATCTGGCGGGACGGCGAGCAGCTTCGCGCCACGCTTTCGCTGCGCGTTCCCGCCGCCCGCCTCACGCCCTCCCTCGCCGCCGTGCGCCAGCTCGCCGTGCGCGTGCAAAGCGAGAACGTTTCGAGCACCGAAGTCACGCAGGAGTACGTCGATCTGGCGTCGCGCCTGCGCAATCTGGAGGCGGCCGAGAACGAGCTGCGCCAGCTCCTCGCCGAAGTGCGCGTGAAAACGAAACGCGCCGGCGACGTCCTCGAGATCTACCAGCAGCTCGTCGAGATCCGCAATCAGATCGAGCAGACGAAGGGGCGGATGCAGTACCTCTCGCAGATGAGCGCCTTGTCGACCATCAACCTCGAGCTCATTCCGGACGCGATCGCGAAGCCGGTCGTGGAGCCGGGCTGGCAGCCGCTCGTCATCGTGAAAGATGCCGGCCGTTCGCTGGTCAACGCGCTGAAGGGAATCGCGACGGCGCTCATCTGGATCGCGATCTACCTCCTGCCCGTCGTCGCCATCTTCGTCCTCGCCGCGTACGGGGTGTGGAAGGTGCTGCGCCGGTTGATGCGCAAACCGGCGGCCTGATTTGGACGCGTCAGGCCGATGGGTCGTATGTTGATGCGGCACTCATGCGGAACTTCATTCTTCCTCTTCTCCTCACGGTTTCCCTGACCTCTCCGTTGCTCGCGTTCGAGCGCGGAGAGGTCATCCTTAAGACGGCCGTCGAAGACGCGCAGGGCAACGGCACGTGGGAGGTGTACGGCGGCTTCGAAGACTGGTCGTACCTCGGCCGCATCGACGCCGTGGCGTTGATCTTCAAGCCGGTGCCGTTCAATGGCGATGGCGACATCCTGGCGCCCGCGCCCAACCAGGTGTTCTTCGATCTCTTCGGCACGATCCACTTCTGGAACGGGGAGCTCCAGCGCACCACGCAGCCGGGGCTCGGCTACTCCGAGCTCTTTCACGACGACGCGCAGCTCGGCGAGATGGCGCCGATGCGCAACGGCCACTTCCTGCTCGCCGAGCGCTCGAGTACGCGCGATCGCGGCGTGAAGCTGATCGAGCTCGATCTCAACGGCATCGTTGCGGAGTATCCGTTACCCGGAGTCGTCGATGCCGCGAAGGATCGCGTTCTCGGCGCGCAGCACCTCGACCTGCTCGCGGATCAATGCACCGTGTTGTACTCACTCGGCGACGACGATCCGGACGGCTATCACGTTCGGCGCTACAACCTCTGCACGCGCCAGGCGGAGGCGGACTTCGGCGCACCGGTGGCCGGGCAGCAAGCCGGCACGATTCGCCAGTTGCCGGATGGCGACGTGCTCGTCTCGACCGCAGTCGCGATCTTCCGCTACTCGCCGCAGGGCTCCGTCGCGCGCGTCTATCCGATCGAGGGCATCACGCACATCGCCTTGTCGCCGGAAGGCGATGCGGTTTGGGCGAGCGGAGTGACGGAGGAGAAGGCGAAGCTGTTCCTGCTCGATCTGAAGGACGCGATTCCCAGGGCGAAGGCGTACGGCGTCGGCAACCCGGGATCGCAGTCGATCTACCACGACGTCGCGATCGCCGACCTCTCCGTGGTCGACGAGTGGCGCGCGTCGGCGGCGCCGTCGAACGGACGGGTGCGGGCGTTGCGGCCGCACTGAGCTCAGCCATACGATGCGCGGATCATGAGCAATCCGCGCGTCGCCGAGCTGACCGACTACATCGACAAAGTTCGCCAACGAACGCTGCGCGTTGCGGCCGTGATTCCGCCCGACCGCTACGACTGGACGTACGCGGAAGGGAAGTTCACGTTCGCGGATCTACTCCGCCATCTTGCGTCGATCGAGCGCTGGATGTTCGCGGAGAACTCGATGCGCCGGCCGAGCCGCTATCCCGGCCACGGTCCCGAGCTCGCCGACAGCCCCGAAGCCGTGCTCGCGTTCATGAAGGCGATGCACGACGAGTCGATGACGCTCTTCCGTTCGCTGACGGATGAAGACCTCGACACGAAGACGACGACGCCCGGCGGCGCCGACCTCCGCATCGGCAAGTGGCTGCGCTCGATGATCGAGCACGAGATCCATCACCGCGGCCAGCTTTACCTCTACCTCGGCATGCTCGGCATCGAGACGCCGCCGCTGTACGGCTTGACGGAGGAAGAGGTGAAACGGCGGAGTCGGTGAGCGGGCGTCTCGCCCGCGTGCAGCGGCACGTCCCCGTGCCGCTGCTGAACGGCGCTGCAGAACGGTAGCCGCCGGGCGAGACGCCCGACGGCCTGCGGGCGAGACGCCCGCGCACCGGACCTCGCATCGAGACGCCGCCGTTGTACGAGCTCACGGAGGAAGAAGTGAAACGCGGAGTCGGTGAGCGGGCGTCTCGCCCGCGTGCAGCGGCACGTCCCCGTGCCGCTGCCGAACACGCTGCAGAACGGTTAGCCGCCGGGCGAGACGCCCGACGGCCTGCGGGCGAGACGCCCGCGCACCAGTCTCGGCATGTTGGGCATCGAGACGCCGCCGCTGTACGGCTTGACGGAGGAAGAGGTGAAACGGCGGAGTCGGTGAGCGGGCGTCTCGCCCGCGTGCAGCGGCACGTCCCCGTGCCGGTGCTGAACGGCTCTGCAGAACGGTAGCCGCCGGGCGAGACGGCCGACGGCCTGCGGGCGAGACGCCCGCGCACCAGTCACGGCATGTTGGGCATCGAGACGCCGCCGTTGTACGGCTTGAGGGCGGAAGAGGTGAAACGGCGGAGTCGGGGAGCGGGCGTCTCGCCCGCGCGCAGCGGCACGTCCCCGTGCCGGTGCTGAACGGCGCTGCAGAACGGTAGCCGCCGGGCGAGACGGCCGACGGCCTGCGGGCGAGACGCCCGCGCACCATGATCTCGGCGTGTTGGGCATCGAGACGCCGCCGTTGTACGGCCTGACGGAGGAAGAGGTGAAACGGCGGAGCCGGTGAGCGGGTGTCTCGCCCGCGTGCAGCGGCACGTCCGTGCCGGTGCTGAACGGTGCTGGAGAACGGTAGCCGCCGGGCGAGACGCCCGACGGCCTGCGGGCGAGACGCCCGCGCACCATGATCTCGGCGTGTTAGGGATCGAGACGCCGCCGCTGTACGGCCTGACGGAGGAAGAGGTGAAACGGCGGAGTCGGTGAGCGGGCGTCTCGCCCGCGCGCAGCGGCACGTCCCCGTGCCGCTGCGCGCAGCGGCACGTCCCCGTGCCGCTGCTGAAAGGCGCTGCAGAACGGTAGCCGCCGGGCGAGACGCCCGACGGCCTGCGGGCGAGACGCCCGCGCACCATAGTCTCGGCATGTTGGGCATCGAGACGCCTCCGCTGTACGGGTTGACGGAGGAAGAGGTGAAACGGCGGAGTCGGTGAGCGGGCGTCTCGCCCGCGTGCAGCGGCACGTCCCCGTGCCGCTGCCGGACGGCTCTGCAGCCGGCCCCGTCCAACACCAGACCAAAATGTAGGGCCGGCTCTCCAGCCGGCCCATTTGTTGATGCTGGACCGGCTGGAGAGCCGGTCCTACATTCTTTCACCGCCGTGTCGGGCGGATGATGTAGTTCACCACCGCCACCACCTTCAGCCCGCGCGTGTTGCGGCCGACGGCAACTTCGCCGAGGTCGCCGGCTACGAGGGCTTTGCGGTCGTTCTTCTGCCACCAGCGGCCTACGTATGTCGCCTTGCCGAGGCGACCGATGGCCAGCTCGCCGGTGGCGGCGCGGCCTTTCGGACGCAACTGCACGATGAGGAGGTCGCCGTCGGCGATGCCTTCATCGACGAGGTCGTCGCCGCGGACGCGGAAGAGGATCTCGCCTTTCTCGATGAGCTCCGCCGGGAGGACCACGCTCTCGATCTGCGACTCGTCCACCGGCTGCCCCTGGCTGAAGACGCCGGCGGTGCGCACCTCGGTCCAGCTGGTCGCGTTCTCCGCGACGTCTTCGAGACGGGCGG
>JAFAVZ010000659.1 GCA_019242175.1 Acidobacteriota bacterium | reverse complement strand
CTCGACTACATCTTCATCGACGCGGGCTGGGAGGTGGCGTCGACGCAGGTGATCCATCGCGGGCCGTCGGATCACTGGCCGTTGATGGCGACGCTTGTGGCGACGAACGCTACGCCGTCACCGCTTTGAACACCTCCACGAACCGCTGCAGCTCCTCCGGTTTTCCGACCGTCACACGCATGTGCGTCGGCAGCGCGGGGAACACCCGCCCCACCTCCACCCCGCGAGAACGCAGCGCGGCGATCAGCGGGCGCACTTCCCGCCCGGTCTCCACCATCACGAAATTCGCCTCGGAGGGCAGCACGTGATGGCCCTGGGCCTCGAGCTCGCGTACGAGCCAGGCCTTTGCCGTCGCATTCCGTTTTCGCGCCTCGGCCACGTGCTGCGTATCGGCGAGCGCGGCGCGCGCGGCGTGCAGCACGACGATGTTCAGGCTGTCCCAATGCATGTTCGCCACGAGGCTGTCGATCGCCGCCTTCTGGCCGATCGCGTAGCCGCAGCGGAGGCCGGCCATCGCGTACACCTTCGAGAACGTACGCGCGACGATCAGGTTCGGCTTCGACGTCACGAGCGACGCAACGCTTTCGTACTGTGGGCTGTCGGCGTAGTGGTGATACGCCTCGTCGACGAGGACCATCGTCGATGCCGGCAGCGCGTCGAGGAACTCGCGCATCACGGCTTTCGGCGTGATCGTCGCTGTCGGATTGTTCGGATTGCAGATGTAGACGAGGCCCGCTCCGCGCGCCGCTTCGAGCATCCGCGGCAGATCGTGCGCGTAGTCCTTCGTCAGCGGCACCTTCACGACTTCCGCGCCGCTCGGCCGCGTGTAGTGACCGATGGCTTCGAACGTCGGGTCGGCCATCACCAGCTTCCGCTTCGCGTCGACGAACGCCAGCGCGGAGATCTTCAGAATCTCGCTGGAGCCGCAGCCGATCACGACCTGGTCGATCGTCAAACCATGGAGCTTCGCAACGTCCGCCGTCAGGAGATCGGTCGCCTCATCGGGATAGAGCGCCGAGTACTTCAGCGCGCCTTGCGCGGACCGGAGCGTGGCGGCCGAGGGGCCGTACGGGTTCTCGTTCGCAGAGAGGCGGGCGACCGGCGGCGCGGAGGCGGCGGTGTCGGCCAGGAGGGCAGGGGCGGCCGCCGCGGCGATCGTCCCGACGCCGAGGAGTTGGGCGAAAGAGCGGCGGGAAAGGGTTTCCATCATCGATCTCCTCTTCGGGCGGCACTATACTCTTCAGCACGGATGCCGACGCCCTGCGTGCGCGCTCCGCAAGCATGACCGCACATCAACCCCATAAAGGAAAGCGCTACCTCTTCACACTCTCGCTCGGCGCCCTCGGCGTCGTCTACGGCGATATCGGCACCAGTCCGCTGTACGCGCTGCGTGAATGCTTCCATTCCGTGCATGGCGTGCAGCCGACGCCGGGCAACGTGCTCGGCATCCTCAGTCTGATCTTCTGGTCGCTGATCATCGTGATCTCGATCAAGTACCTCGCGTTCGTCATGCGAGCAGACAACCGCGGCGAAGGCGGCATCCTAGCGCTCATGTCGCTCGTGCGCCCGATGTCGCGGAGCGGCAAGACTTCGTTCCATCGCGGCACGCTCATCGCCCTCGGCCTCTTCGGCGCGGCGTTGCTCTACGGAGACGGGATGATCACGCCGGCGATCTCCGTGCTCTCGGCGATCGAGGGTCTCGAAGTCGCGGCGCCGGTGCTCACGCCGTATGTCGTCCCGATGACCGTGATCGTGCTCATCCTGCTCTTCCTCGTGCAGCGCATCGGCACGGCGAAGGTCGGCGCGATGTTCGGGCCGGTGATGATGCTCTGGTTCTTCGTCATCGGCGCGATCGGCATTCCTCACATCATCGAGGAGCCGCACGTGCTCCTCGCGGTTTTGCCGAGCCACGCCATCCGTTTCTTCATCGAGAACCAGCTGCACGGCTTCCTCGTTCTCGGCGCCGTCTTCCTGTGCGTCACCGGCGGCGAGGCCTTGTACGCAGACATGGGCCATTTCGGCGTGCGGCCGATCCGCATCGCGTGGTTCACCATCGTCTTCCCGGCGCTGCTCCTGAACTACTTCGGCCAGGGCGCGTATCTCCTGCACGCGCCCGTCGGCGCCGAGGATCCGTTCTTTCGGATGGCGCCGAAGTGGGCGCTGTTCCCGCTCGTGATTCTGGCCACGATGGCGACCGTCATCGCGTCGCAAGCCGTCATCTCCGGCGCGTTCTCCCTGACGCGTCAGGCCGTGCAGCTCGGCTATCTGCCGCGCATCCGCATCCGTCACACCTCGGCGCGCGAGATCGGCCAGATCTACATCCCGTCGGTGAACTGGGCGCTGATGGTTTGCGCCATCGGGCTCGTGCTCGCGTTCCAGGCGTCGACGAATCTCGCCGCGGCGTACGGCGTGGCCGTCACCGCGACGATGGCCATCACGACGATTCTCCTGGCCATGGTCGAGCGCGAGCGTTGGGGCTGGCATCTCGGCGGCGTGCTCGCGATGGCCATCGCATTCCTGGTCATGGACCTCGCGTTCTTCGGCGCCAACATCATCAAGGTCTGGGACGGCGGCTGGTTCCCGCTCGCCATCGGCCTGATCGTCTTCACGTTGATGACGACATGGCGCCGCGGCCGCGCGATCCTCAATCAGAGACTCGCGGAGCAGTCGCTCTCGATCGACGACTTCCTGCGCGATCTCTCGCGCAACAAGATCCCGCGCGTTCCCGGCACCGCGATTTTCATGTCGCGCATGACGGAAGGCACGCCGACGACGCTGCTGCACAACATCAAGCACAACAAGGTCGTGCATCAACGCGTCGTGTTCCTCACTGTGGAGTCGGAGGAGACGGCCCATCTCTCGGACGAAGAGCGTCACGAGTGGCAGGACCTCGGGCACGGGGTGTATCGCCTCGTGGTGCGCTTCGGATTCATGGAGGAGCCGCACATCCCCGATCTCCTCGAACGCCTCGGCAACGACGCAAAGGTGTCGTTCAACCCGATGGCGACGAGCTACTTCCTCGGCCGCGAGACGCTGATCCCAACGAAGCGCCCAGGAATGGCGATCTGGCGCGAGCATCTGTTCGCGTGGATGGTGCGCAACGCGACCGGGGCGTCGGCGTTCTTCTCGCTGCCGCCGAACCAGGTGATCGAACTGGGCGCGCAAGTGGAGTTGTAACCTTGTCATCCTGAGCGCAGCGAAGGATCTCCTGGCACGTGCGCTCGGCGCCCGCATCAGGAGATCCTTCGCCGTCTGCGCGGCTCAGGATGACACCGCGGCGCGCCCATCCGTTTCTTCTTCGCCTTCGTAGCTCTCGGCGAAGGAGAAAGCATGAAACGCCTCGCTCTCATCACCTGTCTGGTTCTCGTGTCCCTCTCCGCGTTCGCAGCGGACGCTCCGAAACAGCCGACCCTTTACACGCGCCTCGGCGGCTACGACGCCATCGCCGCGGTGACGGACGATTTCATCGGCCGCCTTGCCACCGACAAGTCGCTCTCGCGCTTCTTCGTCGGTCACAGCCAGGACTCGTTGGGCAAGATCCGCCAGCACGTCATCGATCAGATCTGCGCAGCGACGGGCGGGCCGTGCGTATACACGGGCCGCGACATGAAGACGTCGCACAAAGGTCTCGGCATCACCGACGCGGAGTGGAATGCGTCGGTCGCGCATCTGACCGCGACGCTCGACAAATTCAAGGTTCTGGCGAAGGAGAAGAGCGAGCTGCTCGGCATCGTCTCCACGCTGAAGAAAGACATCGTGGAAAAGTAACGTGGAAAAGTAACGTGGAAAAGTAACGTCGAAAAGTAACGTAGAGAAGGAATCGGCCGCGGCGGCTCGTAGAATCGCCAATGATGATTCCCGAGCCGCCGCACGTCTCCTACTGGGAGGCCTCTCCCGACTTCCGCGCGCTCTGCCGGCGCAAGCTCTCCGATGACGCGTACGCCTGGGCCGAGCCGCAGCTCGCCGCGATGGGGGAACGCGCCGCGCTCGAAGTGGCGCCACGCGCCGCGATCGCCGATCGCATCACGCCGCGCCTCGTGACGCACGACGAACGCGGCAACCGGGTGAGCCGCGTCGAGTATCACCCCGCGTATCGCGACATGGAGCGCATCGCGTACGGCTCGGGGATGATCGCGATGAAGTACACGACGCACGAGCACTCCGAAGCCGCCACCTTCGTCGGCTTCGCCCTCGGCTATCTGTTCGCGATGGCGGAGATGGGACTCTACTGCCCGCTGTGCATGACCGACGGAGTCGCGCGTGTGCTCACGAAACACGGCACGCAAGAGCAGGTGATGCGCCTTGTGCCGCATCTGACGTCGCAACATCTCGAACAAACGATTCCTCCCTCGATGGGCGCCGAGGCTTGGCCCACCAACGCTGCCGGCCGTGCCGGCTGGACTGGCGGGATGTTTCTCACTGAACGCGCGGGCGGCTCCGACGTCGGCGCGAACGAGACGATCGCGCGCAAGGCGGCGGACGGTACGTGGCGGCTCAGCGGGCAGAAGTGGTTCTGCTCGAACGTGGACGCCGAGGCGGTGTTGGTGACGGCGCGTCCGGAAGGCGCCGCCGCGGGAACGCGCGGCCTGCGCACGTTCCTGCTGCTGACGCGCGACAATCCCGGTTTCGTCATCGACCGCTTGAAGGACAAGCTCGGCGTCCGCTCGATGCCGACCGGCGAAGTCACGCTCATCGACGCGCCGGCCGAGGAGGTGGGCGGGTTCGGAGCGATGGCCGACATGCTGAACATGTCGCGGCTCTACAACTCGATCGCATCCGTCGCCGTGATCGGACGCGCGGTGCATGAAGCGCGTTGGTACGCGGAACGGCGGCAGGTGTTCGGCCGGCCGATTCTGGAATTCCCGCTTGCACTCGAAACGCTGGCCGACCTCGAAGCGGAACACGTCGCGGCGATGCTGCTCGCGTTCGAGGCGGTGGATGCGTTGCGTCGCGCTGATGCCGGCGATGCCGAAGCCGCGCAACTGCTGCGCCTCCTGACGCCGATTGCGAAGGCGGTCACAGGCAAGCTCGCCGTGCCGTGTGTATCCGAGGCGATGGAGATGCTCGGGGGGAACGGGTACATCGAGGATTGGGTGATGCCGCGGCTGCTGCGCGACGCGCAGGTCCTGCCGATCTGGGAAGGGACGACGAACATCCTGATGCTCGACGCGTTGCGCGTCATCAACAAAGACGGCTCGCACGAGCTGCTGCTCGCGCGCATTCGTCCGCGGTTCCCGAAGCTCGCCGCGGAGCTGGAAGACACGCTGCCCCAGATCGACGAACGCGACGTCCGCGGCTGGATCGACAAGCTCGCGCGCGCGTTCCAGCTCACGTTGCTCGCGGAGACGGAGTACGGCGAGCATGTGGAACGGCTGCAGCGACGGCCGCTGGGGCTGATTCCCGGAGCGCGGATGTAAGGAATGTAGGGACCGGCTTCAGCCGGTCCGGACGGGCTGAAGCCCGCCCCTACGTTTCTTGGAAATTACGTTTTCTCCGCAATCCTCTTCAACGCATTCTGCTTCGTCGTGACGAACCACGTCATGTGCCGCACGATCGCGACGCGGTCGCCTAGGCGGCCGAGGATGCCGAAGGGGGAGGTCCATTCGAGCGTGTCACGCATCAGCGTGCCGCCGTTTTGCGGCTCGAACGCGTGCACGTGGCGGAGGTGCTTGAATGCACTGCGCACGAGCTCGTCGACGAAGACGCGCGGCGGATCCATCTCCAGAATCTTCGCCGTCACGCGTTGGCGCATGCCGAAATGCACGCCTTCGAACGTGATGAGATCGCCGGCTTCGAGCAGGCCGTGCAGGCGTCCGGGCTCGACGATCCGTTCGTGGGAGAACGATGCCGACTCCGAGTGCGTGTCGACGTTGCGCGCGAGGTCGAACACCTGTTCCGGCGGCGCGGCGATCCACGTCTCGACGACGATGCGCGGCATCACGCTAGGATAGCGACATGAAGTCGCTCGCAGGAAAAATCGCCGTCGTCGCCGGCGCCACGCGCGGAGCGGGCCGCGGCATCGCCCTCGCCCTCGGCGAAGCCGGAGCCACCGTCTACTGCACCGGCCGCAGCTCGCGCGAACACCCGCGCTCGCGTCCCGAGACAATCGAAGAGACTGCGGAGATGGTGACGGCGCGTGGCGGCAATGGCATCGCCGTGCGCGTCGATCACCTCGTGCCGGCGGATGTCGAAGCGCTGTTCGAACGCGTGGGCAAGTTCGACATCCTCGTCAACGACATCTGGGGCGGCGACGAGCTGACGAAGTTCGGCGAGATGTTCTGGGAGGGATCGGTCGAGCAGAACCTGCAGATGATGCACAACGCGATCGACACGCACATCATCGCCAGCCGCTACGGCGTGCCGCGCTTGCTGGAGAACGGCGGCGGCCTCGTCGTCGAGATCACCGACGGCGACTTTTACGGCTATCGCGGTCACTTCTTCTACGACCTCGTGAAAACGACCGTCATCCGCATGGCCTTCGGGATGGCGTTCGAGCTGCGGAAACACAACGTCGCCGCAGTCGCCGTGACGCCCGGCTTCCTCCGCTCGGAGTTCATGCTGGAGCACTTCAAAGTGACGGAAGAGAACTGGCGCGACGGAGCGAAGATCGATCCGAACTTCCTCGTTTCCGAGACGCCGCTCTTCGTCGGCCGCGCCGTCGCCGCGCTCGCCGCCGATCCGAACATCATGCAGAAGTCGGGACGCGTGTTCGCGTCGTGGAACCTGGCGGAGGAGTACGGATTCGACGATGCGGATGGATCTCGCCCGCACTGGGGACGGCACTTCGTCGAGGCGTATCGCGAGGTCCCGATTTGCGACGAGGGCTTCTATCGCTACTGGTTCGACGGGCCGATCGACGCGCTATTGGAGAAAATGAAAATGTAGGGCCGGCTCTCCAGCCGGCCCAGCATCGATATCGGGCCGGCTGGAAAGCCGGCCCTACATTTTCTCAGAACAGCGTGAGCCCGGACGCTTGCACCTCGGCGAGCATGTCGAGAAACTTCGATCTTGGGATCTGCCGTGCGCCGAGCGCCGCCATGTGTGGCGTCATCACCTGGCAATCGAGGAACTTCGCGCCGCGCGTTTGCAGGTGCTCGATGAGAAACAGCAGCGCGAGCTTCGACGCGTCGGGCACGAGGTGGAACATGCTCTCGCCGGTGAAGACGCCGCCGGCGTCGATGCCGTACAAGCCGCCGACGAGGCGATCGCCCTCCCATACTTCCACGCTGTGCGCCTCGCCGGAGCGATGCAGCCGCGAATACGCGGCGATGATCTTCGGCGCGATCCACGTCCCATCCTGATCCGGTCGCGGCGACGCGGCGCACGCGCGGATCACGGCGCCGAAGTCTTCGTCGATGGAGAAGCGGAGAAACGCCCGTTTCTGAGCCTTCCGCAACGAGCGCCCCACGTGCAACTCGTCGAAGAGGATGACGGTCCGCCGCCGCGGCGAGAACCACGGCAGCGGCATGCTGTCATGCGGCCAGGGGAAGATCCCGCGCCGGTACGCCTCGCGTAGCGTCTCCACCGACAGATCGTCGCCGATCGCGACGACGTCGCCCGGTGCGCGGCGGGGATCGGGGAAGCGGCTCACGAGGTCAATACTGCAGCGTCAGCTCGTCATTCGCCGCATCGACGATCACGTTCCCGCCATTCGCCAGGCTGCCGAACAGGATCGCGTCGACGAGCGGCTCCTTGATCTTCTGCGAGATCAGCCGGGCCATCGGCCGCGCGCCGAACGCGCGGTCGTAGCCGTGCTTCGCCAGCCACATCCGCCCCGGCTCGCGCAGCTCGAGCGTCACGTTCTTCGGCGCGAGCTGCGCGCGCAGCTCGGCGACGAACTTGTCGACGACCTGCTCGATCGTAGTGATCTCCAGCGGCTCGAACGCGATCCACGCGTCGAGGCGGTTGCGGAACTCCGGCGCGAACGTGCGCTCGATCGCCCCGCGCCCGCGGCCCGAGCCGGGATTGTTGCGGAAGCCCATGCCGGAATCGCTCATCTCCCGCGCGCCGGCGTTCGTCGTCATGATCAGGATGACGTTGCGAAAGTCGGCCTTCTTGCCGTTGTTGTCCGTCAGCGTCGCGTGATCCATCACCTGCAGCAGGATCGAGAAGAGATTCGGATGCGCTTTTTCGATCTCGTCGAGCACGAGCACCGCGTACGGCGTCTTGCGGATCGCGTCGGTGAGCAGCCCGCGCTGATCGAATCCGACGTACCCCGGCGGTGCGACGATGAGGCGCGAGACCGTGTGCTTCTCCAT
>JAFAVZ010000280.1 GCA_019242175.1 Acidobacteriota bacterium | reverse complement strand
CATGCTGCCCATCACCGGCGGCAAAGCGAGACGCAGAAGGCCGGGTGCATGTTTGCCGGGCATCGAGCTGACGCGCACCGATGCGTTGCCCTTCGTCGCGCGGAACGCGTCCCATGTCTCGAGCGCGATCGCGCGCCGGAAGCCGAGCGCCTGCAACGCAGCGGCGGCGTGGCGCGTCGTGATGATCGGGACGTCGCGGTCGAGACGCTCGCTGACGATCTGGTCGAAGTGATCGCCGTGCATGTGCGAGAGGATCACGAAGTCGACGTGCGGAAGCGTCTCCATCGTCAGCGCTGGCTCGGTGAGGCGCTCGGACGTCATGCCGTAGCCGAGGTGGACGTGATCGCCTTTGTGCAGAACGTTGGGGTCGGTGAGGATGGTGAATCCGGCGTAGCGCAGCACGACCGTGGCCGTGCCGACGAAGAAGATGCTGCCGCTGCGGAAGTCGGGGTCGGTCGCGGCGGGCGCGATCTGTAGCGTTTGCTCCGGCATCTGAAGCCTCCGGAGCGGCGGATTTGCGTTTCTTGTGCCGCAAATCTGGCGATGCCTTGCTTGCGTCAATGGTAAGTACGCCCACAACATATTGTTTGACGGCGAGCAGAGGCCACCGTATCTTGTGGTCGGCGTTGGTGCTCCGGATCTCGGTCCGGAGCGGCAACAGGGAACCCGGTGTGAATCCGGGGCTGCCCCGCAGCGGTAAGCGACAACGATCCTCACATCGGACACTGACGGAAACGTTGGGAAGTCGTGAGGAGAGGGAAGCCGGCGACGAGCCGGAAGAGGTCGCAAGCCCGAAGACCTGCCATCGCCCGCGGCCGGGAGACCGGCTCGCGTGGACCTGGAAGCCTCCGGGGGGAGGCGCTGGTCGAACGGGAGCGCCGCTGCCTGTCCGCTCTCGCTGTTCGAAAAGCGCGTTCCTCCGGCCGATGGAGGAGGAAAAAGCGTGCTGAACGAACCGAACCCCGCCGAAGAGCCCGACCCCCTGCAGTTCCGCCCCCGCCCGACACCGATCGTCTTCGCCGACGAGCCGGACACGCCCACTTCGATGCGCGTGCGCAAACGCAACGGCACGACGGAGATGGTCGACGTCAACAAGATCGTCCGCGCCGTCAGCCGCTGTTGCGTCGGGCTGCGCGACGTCGATGCGATGCGCGTCGCGTTGCGCACGATCAGCGGCCTGTACGACGGCGCGACGACGCGCGAGCTCGACATGCTCTCGATCCGCACCGCCGCGGCGCACATCGTCGAAGAGCCCGAATACGCGCGCCTCGCCGCGCGTCTCCTCAGCGCCTACATCGACAAGGAAGTGCGCGGCCAGCAGATCCACGCCTTCTCCCAATCCATCAGCGTCGCCCATCGCCTCGGACTGATCGGCGAACGCCTCGCGGCCTTCGTCGCCGCGAGCTCGCGCAAGCTGGATGACGCGATCGCGCGCGAACGCGACCACGAGCTCGAATACTTCGGCCTGCGCACGCTCTACGACCGCTACCTGCTGAAGCATCCGCAGAAGCGCACGGTGATCGAGACGCCGCAGCAGTTCTTCATGCGCATTGCCTGCGCGCTTGCGGAAAGCGTCGGCGACGCGCTGGAGCTCTACCGCCTCTTCTCCTCGCTCGAATATCTCCCCAGCTCGCCGACGCTCTTCAACGCCGGCACGCGCCGCGAGCAGCTCTCCAGCTGTTTCCTCCTCGACTCCCCCGAGGATCATCTGGAGAACATCTATCAGCGATACAGCGACGTGGCGATGCTGTCGAAGTTCTCGGGCGGCATCGGGCTCGCGTATCACCGCGTGCGCTCGCGCGGCTCGCTGATCGAGAGCACGAACGGCCATTCGAACGGCATCGTGCCGTGGCTCAAAACGCTCGACGCGTCGGTGTCGGCGGTGAATCAGGGCGGCAAGCGCAAAGGCGCGTGCTGCGTGTATCTCGAGCCGTGGCATGCGGACATCGAGGAGTTCCTCTCGCTGCGGGACAACACCGGCGACGAGGCCTCGCGCACGCACAATCTCAACCTCGCGAACTGGCTGCCTGATCTCTTCATGCGCCGCGTCGAGGCCGACGGCGACTGGAGCCTCTTCGATCCGAAATCCGTCCCGCAGTTGCCCGACCTTTACGGCGCGGAATTCGACGCCGCGTACGAACGCGCCGAGGCGCAGGGGCTCGCGCAACGGACGCTGAAGGCGCGCGAGCTCTACGCGCGGATGATGCGCACGCTCGCCCAGACCGGCAACGGCTGGATGACGTTCAAGGACAAGTCGAACCGCGCGTGCAATCAAACCGCGTTGCCCGGCCGCACGGTGCATCTCTCCAATCTCTGCACGGAGATTCTCGAAGTGACGTCTTCCAGCGAGACGGCGGTCTGCAACCTCGGCTCGATCAATCTCGCGCGGCACACGAAGGCGGACGGCTTCGATTTCGAGAAGCTCGCACGCACGGTGCGCACGGCGGTGCGCCAGCTCGATCGCGTGATCGATCTCAACTACTACCCGATCGACGCTGCGCGCGACTCGAACCTGCGTTGGCGCCCCGTCGGACTCGGCATCATGGGATTGCAGGACGTCTTCTTCCAATTGCGGCTGCCATTCGATTCCGACGAGGCGCGCCGCATCTCGGCCCGGATCTCCGAGGAGATCTACTTCCATGCGCTGAGCGCGTCCATGCAACTCGCGACGGAGAAAGGTGCGCATCCCGCATTCGCCGAGACGCGCGTCGCAAACGGGGAGCTGCAGTTCGATGCGTGGAACGTCGTGCCCGAAGACGCTGCGCGTTGGGACGCGTTGCGCGCGCAGATCCGGACGAATGGACTGCGCAACTCGCTGCTCGTCGCGATCGCGCCGACGGCGACCATCGCATCGATCGCCGGCTGCTATGAGTGCATCGAGCCGCAGGTGTCAAATCTCTACAAGCGGGAGACGCTTTCCGGCGACTTCCTCCAGGTCAACCGCTACCTCGTCCGTGACCTCAAAGCGCTCGGCGCATGGAACGACGCGACGCGCGCGCAGCTCAAGCTGGCCGAGGGATCGGTGCAGGGGATGGATTGCATGCCTGCCGATTTGAAGCTCGTGTATCGCACGGCGTGGGAGATACCGATGCGGTCGCTCATCGACATGGCCGCCGACCGCGGCGCGTTCCTCGACCAGAGCCAATCGCTCAATCTCTTCGTGGGAAGCCCGAACATCGGCCAGCTTTCGAGCATGTACTTCCACGCGTGGAAGAAGGGGTTGAAGACCACGTACTACCTGCGCTCGCGTCCCGCGACGCGCATCACGAAAGCAACTGTCGAAGCAACGGTCGAGACGCAGGCCGTGGCCTGCTCGCTCGAGAATCCCGAGAGCTGCGAGGCCTGCCAGTGAGCTACGTCAATCGTCCGAACCATCTGCTCGATCCCGGTCTCTGCCTCACGCTGCGGCCGATGACGTATCCGGCGTTCTACGAGATGTATCGAGCCGCGATCAAAAACACGTGGACGGTGGAGGAGGTCGACTTCTCCACCGACACGAACGATCTGGAGCGCCGGATGACCGCCGCGGAGCGCCATCTCGTGCAGCGGCTCGTCGCATTCTTCGCCACCGGCGACTCGATCGTCGCGAACAACCTCGTGCTCAATCTCTACAAGCACATCAATGCGCCCGAGGCGCGGATGTATCTGTCGCGGCAGCTCTATGAGGAGGCGCTGCACGTGCAGTTCTACCTCACGCTGCTCGACACGTACGTTCCGTCGCCCGAGGAACGGCATCGTGCGTTTGCGGCGGTCGAGACGATTCCGTCGATCCGGCGCAAGGCGGAGTTCTGCATGAAGTGGATGGATGCGATCGAGTCGCTCGACCGGCTCGAATCGCGCGAGCAACGCCGCCAGTTCCTGCTCAATCTCATCTGCTTCGCCGCGTGCATCGAAGGGCTCTTCTTCTTCGGCGCGTTCGCGTACGTCTACTTCCTCCGTTCGCGCGGCCTGCTGCATGGACTCGCCGCCGGCACGAACTGGGTCTTCCGCGACGAGTCGGCGCACATGGCGTTCGCGTTCGAGGTCGTCCGGACGGTGCGCCGCGAGGAGCCGGAGCTGTTCGACGACGCGCTGCGCCGCGACGTCTACGCAATGCTCGAAGAGGCGATCGCGTGCGAGGTGCAGTTCGCCGAGGACTTGTTGGGGGGCGGGGTGGCGGGGCTGTCGGCAGCTGACATGCGCCGTTACCTCGAGTTCTGCGCGGACCAACGCCTCGCAACGCTCGGCCTCCCGAAGCGGTACGAGGCAAAGAACCCGTTCGCCTTCATGGACCTGCAGGACGTGCAGGAGGTGACGAACTTCTTCGAGCGCCGCGTGTCGGCGTATCAGATGGGGGTGACGGGAGAGGTGGTGTTCGACGCGTCGTTCTAGGTGAGCGGGCGTCTCGCCCGCGACCGCCGGACGTCCTCGTCCGGCGGCAATGCGTTTGCGATCCAGGTAGGCCGCGGCACGGGGACGTGCCGCGGCACGCGGGCGGGACGCCCGCTCACCGGAACTCGGCGAGCTTGCGCAGGCGCAGAGTCGGGGTCGTTCGGGATGTCCTGCTGCTGCCGCGTTTCCGTGTATCAGCTGGGGATGACGGGCGGCGGCTGTCATCCTGAGTCGCGAAGACGACGAAGGATCCCCCGGCACGTGCGCTCAACGCTCGCGCCAGGAGATCCTTCCCCGTCTTCGCGGCTCAGGATGACACGACGCGTCGTTTCGGTGAGCGGGCGTCTCGCCCGCGACCGCCGGACGTCCTCGTCCGGCGGCAATGCGCTTGCGATCC